>CAXTTD010000029.1:0-15884 GCA_964246945.1 uncultured Solirubrobacteraceae bacterium
ACCCCGAACGGGTCGACGAGGCCGACCACGCGGGTCCCGGCCGGCGGGCCGCTGCCGTCGGCGGGGCCCTGAGCCACCACTCCGGCGAGGTCCCAGCCGATCACGGTTCCGGGCTCGACGCCCTCGAGTCGCTTCACCTCACCGCGGTTGAGGCTCACCGCCCGGACCTCGACGAGCGCCTGGTCGGAGCGGACCGTCGGCTCACCGGTCTCGCCGAGCGCCACGCGCGGGGGGTCGGAGCGGGCGAGGAGCGCCTTCACGCCCGGGGAGACTACGCGCCGCCCGGCCGCGCGACCACCAGCCGCAGGCCCACGTCGAGCGCGCTGAGCGCCCGCAGCTCGCCGTAGCGCTCCTCCCACGCGCCCGAGCGCAGGTCTGCCCCCACCGCTTTCACCACCCGCGAGACCACCTCGGGCGCCATCCTTGCGAAACCCGAGGTCGCCGCCCGGGCCGCGGGATCGAGCACCCGCTCGGGATGGGCCCAGAACGAGGCGAGCGTTCCGTCAGGCGTGTCGGCGGCCACCGGGACGATCTCTACGCTCACCTCGCCGCCGAGCCATTCGGCGAGCACCGCCGGCGCGGGGAAGATCGCGCGGTCGAGCTCGGCGACCTCCGGCAGGTAGTCGCGCATCAGCCACATCTGCCCGGACACCGCCGCGTCGAAGGTGGCGATCAGCACCGGCCCGCGGGCGATCCGGCGCAGCTCGCGCACCCCGCGCTCGCGCGCCGCGTCCCAATGGTGGATGGTGAGAACCGCCATCGCCGCGTCGACCGAGTCGTTGCGCAGCGGGAGCTCGCCGGCGCTCGCCCGCAGCGCGGGCGCCCGGCCGGCCGGTCGTTGGGCGGCCATCAGGTCGCTCGGTTCGACGGCGAGCACCCAGCGGTCGCGCGGCTCGTAGGAACCCGCGCCGGCACCGACGTTGAGGACCGTGCGGGCGTCGCCGAGCGCCTCGGTGATCCGCGCGCGCAGCGCCGGATCCTCACCGCGGGCCCGCGCGTAGCCGGCGCCGATCGCGTCGTAGCGGGGTGTCGCCTCGCCGTCGGACACCGGCGGGGCTCAGCGGCCGTCCGGTCCGACGAGCAGCGACCGCGCGCGGTCGGGTCCGATCGAGAGCAGCAGCGTCGGCAGCCGGGGGCCGGTGTCGGCGTCGACGAGCAATCGGTAGACCGCCCTGAAGAACGCGCGCTGGGCCAGCTTGACCTCGGGCGTCGGTGCGGTCTCGGGGTCGAGCCCGCCGAGCCGCTTGGGGATCGCGTACACGAGCTGGGTGAGCCCCTCGACCGTCCACACGTCATCCATGCGCTCGGCGAGCTCGGTCACCCCCTCGCGCAGCGGCGACTCGAGCGCGTCGAAGGCGGCACGCGCGAACCCCTCGCGTACCCGCGTGCGCTCGGACTCGGGCACGAGCTCGGTCGCGTAGTGGATCGCGCACTGCAGCCGCGGCGCGAGCTCGCGCAGCAACCCCGCGGGGTCGACGTCGCGCAGGCCGAGGTGGGCGGCGACGATGCGGGCGATCTGGGTGCGATCGCCCTGGGTGAGGTCGGCGACCGAGGCGAGCAGCCGGAAGGAGACCGGTCGCGTGGTCCGCCGCACCTCGCCCGCGGAGGAGCTGGTCGCCTCGTGGTGGACGGCGGCCTCGTCGGGCGACGCCTGCCCGTCGACGACCCGGGCGGTGAGCCGGTCCCACTCGTCGTAAAGCCGCACCACGCCCTTGGGGGTGAGATCGATCTGGAACGGCTGGTGGGGCAGCCGGCGGATGTACAGCCAGCGCAGCAGGGCGGGCTCGAGCAGGTCGAGCGCGGTGGCGGGGATCGGGGCGCCGCCCACCGAGCTCGACATCTTGGTGCTCGCCCCCGGGAGGCTCACGATGCCGTACACCGCGGTGTCGGGGGCGTGGGCGGAGTAGAGGTCGGCGACTAACAGTCGCCCCACGGTGAACGACGCCGTGGGGGCGTGGTGGTCGATGCCCGCCGGCTCGAAGGCGACGCGCTCGTGGGCCCAGCGCATCGGCCAGTCGACCTTCCACACGAGCTTGCCGGAGATCTCGGCGCCGTCGGCCAGCGACATCTCCCCGGCGTGGCCATGACGGCACTCCCAGGTGACCGAGGACCCGTCGTAGCCGGTCACCCGGGTGTCGTCGCGGCGGCACTCGGTGCAGTAGGGCTTGAACGGGTAGTAGGCGCGGCGACGCTCCTCGATCGAGCCCGCCTGCCGGCCGGCGGTCTGCTGGCCGGCGAGGGTGTCGAACACGAGGCCGCGCTCGTCCATCGCCCGACGGATCTGGGCGTTGTAGGTGCCGGCGGGATACAGCTCTGACTGGCGACGTTCGGTCATGCGGATTCCGAGCACCTCGAGCGAGTCGCGCAGCTCGTCCATGAAGTGGTCGGCCCACGACGTGGTCCCACCCGCCGCGCCGGTCGGTGCGGGGACCTCGGCGAGCGGCATGCCGATGTAGCGCTCGAACGACGGATCGACGCCCGCGGGGACCTTGCGCAAGCGGTCGTAGTCGTCCCACGAGTTGAGGTGCACGACCTCCTCCCCGCGGCGGCGCAGCGCCTCGGCGACGAGGTGGGTGGTGAACACCTCGCGCAGGTTGCCGAGGTGGATCGGACCCGACGGCGAGAGGCCGCTCGCGCACACCACGGGACCGGTCTCACCGCGCGCCGCGCGGGTCGCGATCACCTCGACGGCGAGCGCGTCTTCCCAGAGACGGGCGGTCGTGGAGGCCACGTTCGCCAGCCTATCCGGGCGGGCGGCTCAGCACCCTCAGGCCGGCGCGGCGAGCGGGGTGCCGCCCCGGCCGGGATCGTCGGCCGGGGTGTCCTCGGCGGTGAGCGGCTTGGCGATGTTCTCCAGCGTCTGGCCCTCGGCGTTGATGCCCAGGATGAACTCGGCGATTCCACCGATGGCCATCACGGCGGCGCCGATCATGAACGCGAGCTCGACCTTGCCGACCTTGCCCGAGTTGATCAGCGAGGCGAACAGCAGCGGGCCGATGATGCCGCCCAGGCCGGTGCCGACCCCGTAGAACACCGCGATGCACAGCGCCCGGGTCTCCATCGGGAATACCTCGGAGACGGTCAGGTAGGCGCCGCTGGCTCCGGCGGAGGCGAAGAAGAACGCCACCCCGAGCAGGAGGATGAACGTCGTGGCGGTGAGGTCGTGGCCGTCGACGAGCAGCGCGAGCACGGCGCACATCGCCGCCGCGATCAGGTAGCAGCCGCCGATCATGATCTTGCGCCCGACGGTGTCGAACAGCGGGGCGAGCAGTAGCGGCCCGACGAGGTTGCCGATCGCGTAGTAGACGAAGTAGTAGGGCTCGTCGCCGGTGGAGACGTGGAAGAACGTATGCATCAGGCCGCCGAGGTTGAACACCACGGCGTTGTAGAGGAACGCCTGGCCGATGAACAGCGCCAGTCCGAGGACCGTGCGCCGCGGATACAGCGTCACGATCGAGCGGATCGTGAGCGAGAGCGGGATCGTCGTGCGCTGGCGAACCGTCATCACGTCGGAGTCGGGCACAGCGGACAGCGATCTCCCGGTGTCCCGTTCGACCTCCCGCTCGATCCCCTCGACGACCCGTTCGGCCTCCTCCTCGCGGCCGTGGATGAACAGCCACCGGGGGCTCTCCGGGACGTTGCGGCGCACGAGCAGGATGAGCACGGCGAGCACGGCGCCCAGGCCGAAGCACACGCGCCATCCGACGTTGATCGCGAGGTCGTTGAGCGCGACCAGCGCGACGAGGGCGCCGATCGCCGATCCGGCCCAGTAGCTGCCGTTGATCGAGATGTCGACGCGGCCGCGCTGCTTGGCGGGGATGAGCTCGTCGATCGCCGAGTTGATCGCCGAGTACTCCCCCCCGATGCCGAAGCCGGTGATCACCCGGCACACGTAGAACCAGAGCGCTGCAAACGAGAACGCGGTGAGCGCGGTACCCACCAGGTAGACCCCGAGCGTCACCATGAACAGCTTCTTGCGTCCGAAGCGATCGGTGGCCTGGCCGAACACGAGCGCACCCGCGCACGCCCCCGCGACGTACAGGGAGCCGGCGAGCCCCGAGACGTTGTGGGCGGCGATGCTCACGCCCGAGCCGTGCATGCCCAGCTCGCTGGCGATGTTGCTGACGATCGTCACCTCGAGGCCGTCGAGGATCCACACCGTCCCCAGGCCGATGATGATCCGCCAGTGAAAGCGCGACCACGGCAGGCGGTCCATCCTCGCCGGGATCTTGGTGCGGATCGTCCCCGTCTGAATGCTGTCGCTCACGGCGTTCTCCTCTCGCGACTTCCCGGCGTACGAGGCCGATATGCCCGTGACGCAGGCGGCTCAATCTCGACGACGCGTCACCGCGTCCGCGGGCGGGTAGCCAGCGAGCGATGGCCGACCAAGGAGATCCCATGTCCGAACAGGAATCCGGCGAGCGCCGCGCCGAGCGGGTGTACGAGCGCGCCTCCGACCCCGCCGACACCGCCAACCGGCCGCTGGAGCCACGCTCGAGCGATGAGCCGCTGCACGACGCCGACACACCCCACTCCGAGGACGCCGACCCCCACCACCGCCTCAACACGCCGGTGGGCGAGGTCGACCCCACCGCCGACTCCGATCCCTACCTGACCTCGACCCCCGAGGACGAATCCGACCGCGCCTCGGGCGTCACCGGCGAGGGCCAGGGATCCGAGGACCGGTGAGCGCCACCACTACGGCGGCGCGCCGGCTCATCGAGCGCAGCGCGTGCCCGCTCGCGCGCGTGGGCGCCGGCGACGAGGCCGGGCTGCGGGAGACGCTCACCAGCGGACTTGGCGAGGCCCGGGGCTCGGACCGTCCGGTGCGCGCGGTGGCGGCGCGGTTGCGCTTCTGAGCGCCACCCGTCGGACGCGACGGCGACAATAGGCACCGTGGCGCCCACCGGCTCGCTCTACGACCACGGCTTCGTCCGCGTTGCCAGCGCGGCGCCCCGCGTCCGGGTTGGCGACCCGCGGGCCAACGGCGAGGCGACGCTCGCGCTCGCCCGCACGGCCGACGCGCGAGGAGCGGCCCTCGCCGTGTTCCCGGAGCTCGGGCTCTCCGCGTACACCAACGAGGACCTGTTCCATCAGGCGGCGCTGCTCGACGCGAGCACGGCGGCGCTGGCCGAGATCGTGCGCGCTTCCGAGGAGCTGCGCCTACTGCTGGTGCTCGGCGCGCCGCTGCCCGCGGAGGGCGGACTGTTCAACTGCGCGGTGCTCGTGCACCGGGGCCGGATCCTCGGGGTCGTGCCCAAGAGCTATCTGCCCGAGTACCACGAGTTCTACGAGAAGCGTCAGTTCCGCGCCGCGCGCGAGCTCGTGGGCGAGACGATGACCGTGCTCGGCGACACCGTCCCGGCAGGCGCGGAGCTCGTGTTCGCGTGCACCGACATGCCCGGGTTCACGGTCGCCGCGGAGATCTGCGAGGACCTGTGGTCGCCGATCCCGCCCACCACCTACGGCGCGCTGGCCGGCGCGACGGTGTTGGTCAACCTCTCGGCCTCCAACGTGACGATCGGCAAGGCCGCCTACCGGCGGTCGCTGTGCACCGGGCAGTCGGCGCGCACGATCTCCGCCTACGTGTACACGGCCGCGGGCGAGGGCGAGTCGACCACCGACCTCGCGTGGGACGGGCAGGCGATGATCTGCGAGAACGGCGACGTCCTCAGCGAGTCGGAGCGCTTCGCCGCCGACGCGCAGCTCATCTGCGCCGACATCGACCTCGATCGCCTGCTCGCCGACCGGATGGCCACCTCGAGCTACGGCGATACGCTCGGCGACGAACGCGAGCGGCTGCGACGCACGCGACGGGTCGCCTTCGAGCTCGGCCCGCCGCCGCGCACTGCGCTTGAGCGGACGATCGCCCGCTTCCCCTACGTGCCCGCGGATCCGATGAGCCGCGATGAGCGCTGCGCTGAGGTGTTCGACATCCAGGTCTCGGGCCTCGCCACGCGTCTGGCCGCGACCTCCATCAACAAGCTCGTGATCGGCGTCTCGGGAGGCCTCGACTCCACGCACGCGCTGATCGTGGCCGCGCGCACGATGGACCGCCTCGGCTTGGATCGCGGCAACGTGCTCGCCTACACGCTGCCCGGGTTCGCCACGAGCGCCGGCACGCTGCGCAACGCGCACGCGCTGATGGTCTCGCTCGGGGTGAGTGCCCACGAGCTCGACATCCGGCCCTCCGCGAATCAGATGCTGCGCGACCTCGGCCATCCGGCCGCCGAGGGCGCGGCTCAGTACGACGTCACCTACGAGAACGTGCAGGCCGGCGAGCGCACCTCCCACCTGTTCCGCCTGGCCAACCAGCAGGGCGCGCTGGTGCTCGGCACCGGCGACCTCTCCGAGCTCGCGCTCGGCTGGTCGACCTACGGGGTCGGGGACCACATGTCGCACTACAACGTCAACGGGTCGGTGCCCAAGACGCTCATCCGCTTCCTGCTGCGCTGGGCGGTCGAGGCGGACCTGTTCGGCGCCGCGGCGAACGCGGTGCTGCGGGCGGTGATCGACACCGTGATCTCGCCCGAGCTGATCCCCGCCGGCGATGGGCACGATGACACGGTCTCCACCCACCCGCGCAGGACTCCGAGGCGACGGTCGGCCCCTACGAGCTACAGGACTTCTTCCTCTACCACGTCGTGCGCTTCGGGTACCGGCCGACCAAGGTCGCCTACCTCGCCGAGCAGGCGTGGGGCGAGCGCGACCGCGGCGTGTGGCCGGATCTCATCCCCGACGACGCCCGGGGTGAGTACTCCCAGGAGGAGATCCGCCACTGGCTGGCGGAGTTCCTGCGCCGCTTCTTCCAGACCAGTCAGTTCAAGCGTTCGGCGCTGCCCAACGGACCGAAGGTCGGCTCCGGCGGCTCGCTGTCGCCGCGTGGGGACTGGCGGGCACCCGCCGACGGCCACGCGACCGCGTGGCTGCAGGAGCTGGGCGGGGAGGGCTGAGCACCGGCGCCCTCGAACCGTGGCCCGGCAGACGGCGATGCAATCGTATGCATGCCATCCGGTCATCGGGTTGACGGTCACCGTGCACCCGTCGGGAACTGGCGCTAGGGTTTTGCACGAAATGGCTCAAAAACCCGGGCAACTTCCGATCAGCGACGTGGAGGACCCGCGGTACGCGAAGGCGCTCGCTCACCCGCTGCGCGTCCGCATCCTGTCGATGCTCGAGGAGCGCGACGCGAGTCCGGTGCAGCTCGCCGAGCACCTCGACGCCACGCTCGGCACCGTCGCCTACCACGTGCGCACACTCGAGCGGCTGGGTCTGATCGAGATGGTGGCCACCCACCAGCGTCGCGGGGCCACCGAGCACGTGTACGCCGCTCGGGAGCATCCCCGCTTCTCGAGTCGAGCCTGGGCGGCCACGCATCCGATGACCAAGCACATGATGATCGCCTCCGCGCTCTCGCAGGTCGGCGAGGTCGCCTCCCAGAGCGCCGCTGCGGGCGGCTTCGACCGGGCGGAGGCGACGCTCTCGCGCAGCACGCTGGAGCTTGACGCCACCGGTTGGGCGGAGCTCGCCGAGGCGGCCCGGCGCTGGCGGGAGGAGGCGGCCACCATCGAGCGCAGCGCCGCCACGCGCCTCCGGGCCTCGCGAGACGGCACGCCGTCGGCCCCCGCCGGGCTGGTCACGCTGCTGTTCCAGGCGGCGACGCTGTTCCCCGACGGGGAGAACGGCGCGTCGGGACGGGACTGATCGCGGAGCCGCACACCATCGCTCGCGTCGACGCGTGCGATAGTGCGTAGACGTGCCGATGGACTGCACCTACCGCCTGCGGATCCCGCACCGCGCCGGACAGCTGGCCAAGGTCTCCACCCGCATCTCCGAGTTCGGCGGGCTGATCGGCGACGTCTCGACGATCGCGATCGCCAAGCACGAGGCGCTGCGCGAGATCACCGTCGAGCTGCGCGACTCAGACCACGCCGCCGCGCTCGCCGCGGGCCTCAATGAGCTCGAGGGGGTGACCGTCGCCTGGTTCCACGACCGGGCGTTCATCGCCCACGAAGGCGGCAAGATCGAGGTCACCGGGCGCCGCGAGATCCGCACCGCCCAGGACGTACGCGACGTCTACACCCCGGGCGTCGCCCGCGTGAGCACAGCGATCCACGAGTATCCGGGGCTCGCGGCGCGGTTCACCGCGATCGGGCGCAGCGTCGCCATCTGCACCAACGGGAGCCGGGTACTCGGCCTCGGCAACATCGGCCCGGTAGCGGCGCTGCCGGTGATGGAGGGCAAGTCGCTGTTCTACGCCCAGCTCGTCGACGTGAGTGCGACGCCGATCCTCGTCGACACCGGCGACGTCGAGGAGTTCGTGCAGACGGTGGTGCGGATCGCCCCGGGCTTCGGCGGGATCCACCTCGAGGACATCTCGGCGCCCGCGTGCTTCGAGATCGAGCGGCGGCTCATCGAGGCGCTGCCCCAGCCGGTGATGCACGACGACGTCCACGGCACCGCGGTGGTGACGATGGCCGCGGCGATCGCCGCCTGCCGCCAGTCCGACATCCGGCTCGACGAGGCGGTGGTGGGTCAGATCGGCCTCGGGGCGGCCGGCTACGGGATCGCCACCCTCATCCACGATGCCGGGGTGCGCCGGGTCCTCGCCACCGATCCCAGCGACCGCGCGTGCGCGCAGGCGGCGGCGCGCGGGATCGAGATCGGCGATCTGGAGACGGTGATGCGCGAGGCCGACGTCGTGGTCGCCACCAGCGGCGTGCCCGGGCTGATCGACCCCGCGCTGGTGCGCTCCGGTCAGGTGATCCTCGCCCTCACCAACCCGGTCCCCGAGATCGAGCCCGAGGCGGCCCTCGCCGCCGGCGCGGCGTTCGCCGCCGACGGCACCTCGGTGAACAACGTGCTCGGCTACCCCGGGATCTTCAAGGGCGCGCTGCTCGCCGGCGCGAGCGCGGTCAACCTCGAGATGAAGCGAGCTGCCGCGTGGACGCTCGCCGGGCTCACCGTCGAGTCCGAGCTCGTGCCCGACGTGCTCGACCGGGCGGTGCACGCCGCGGTCGCCGACGCCGTGCGCCGGGCCGCGGTCGATTCCGGGGTCGCCGACCTCGATCGCCTCGCGCCCGCCGAGCCGGCTGGCGACTGAGCCCCCGAGGCGCACGCGCGCTCCGGCGGACCGCCGGTCCGCTTGCTGCTATACGTGGGGGCGCACGCATTCCCACCCGTCAGGAGACCGATGTCCACCACCGCCACCCTCCAGGACCGCCTCGAGGGCACCTGGAACTTCGCCACCGCCCACTCGTCCGCCGAGTTCGCCGTCAAGTACGTCGTCTCGACCTTCCGCGGCTCACTCGACGATCTGTCCGCAGGCCTCGAGAACGGCGTCCTCTCCGGCGCCGCCAAGGTGGCCTCGATCCACGTCAAGGACGACAACCTCATCGGCCATCTCATGGCGCCGGACTTCTTCGACGCCGAGCAGTACGGCGAGATCGGCTTCCGCTCCACCGATCTGTCGCTCGACGGCGACGCACTGACCCTGGAGGGCGAGCTGACGCTCAAGGGCGTCACCCGGCCGATCACCGCCCGCGGCACGCTCGAGGGCCCCGCCGACGACTTCATGGGCAACACGCGCCTCGGGTTCACGCTCGACACGACGATCGACCGGACCGAGTTCGGGGTCAGCTGGAACGCCGAGCTGCCGAGCGGCGGCAAGGCCCTGTCCGACGAGGTGGCTCTGCACGTGGAGCTCGAGTTCCACAAGGCCGCCTAAGTGCGGATCCTGGCGATCTCGGGCTCGCTTCGCCGGGACTCCCACAACGCGACCCTCCTGCGGGCGGCGGTGGCTCTGCTGCCGCCCGAGGTGGAGGTCGTCGTCTACGAGAGGCTCGGTGAGGTCCCGTCGTTCAACGAGGACGATGTCGCGCAGCGGCCGGCCGCCGCCCAGCACTTCTGGGACGCGGTCAACGATGCCGACGGGGTGCTCATCGCCACCCCCGAGTACAACAGCTCGATCCCGGGCGTCCTCAAGAACGCGCTCGACTGGTTGTCCCGTCCGCTCGTCGACAGCCCCCTGCGCAACCTGCCCGCCGCGGTGATCGGCGCGTCCACCGGGATGTTCGGCGCGGTGTGGTCGCAGGCGGAGACCCGCAAGGTGCTGGGGGCGATCGGCGCCCGGGTCCTCGACCGCGAGCTGCCAGTGGCCGGTGCCCATGAGGGGTTCGGCGAGGACGGCCGGCTCGCCGACGCCGAGCTCGAGGCCCAGCTGCTCGCCGCGCTCGCCGAGCTGGTCGAGGCGATCGAGGCGCGCGGGCGGATGCGGGCGACGGCCGAGTAGGGCCGCTCGCCCGCGGCGACCCGATCTCACTCGCCGGTCAGGCCATCGTTGACGAACTCGCCGCCCTCCACTCCCCTCCCCGTTGCCGGCTCGCCGTGCGAGCGCAGCGACGCCGCGACCAACCGGCAGCGCATCCTCGATGCCGCCCGGCAGGTGCTCGCCGCCGACGGCGCCGACGGCCTGTCGATGAACGCCGTCGCGGCCGCCGCCGGCGTCGGCAAGGGGACGATCTTCCGACGCTTCGGCGACCGCGACGGCCTCACCACGGCGCTGCTCGACGTCCACACCGCACAGTTGCAGGACGCGTTCCTGTCCGGGCCGCCGCCGCTCGGACCCGGCGCGCCGCCCCGGGAACGCCTGGAGGCGTTCATGCGCGCGCTGCTCGCCTTCCAGGACGCCCACCTGGAGATCATGCTCGCTGCCCGGCGGGTCGAGGCGGGATCACCGCCCGTGTGGGGAACGTTCCTGCTCCACGTGCGTACCCTGCTCGAGCAGATCGACCCCACCCTCGACGGGACGGTCATCGCCCGGCTGCTGCTGGGCGCGACCGCACCGGAGAACCTCGCGCGGCTGGTGCGCGAAGACGGGGCCGATGGGACGCGCGTCGCCGAGGGCGTGATGGCGTTGTTGCACGGGTTCACCGGCGTTGCGCGCCGAACCCGACCTCTCGCTTGACAGCCGCTCGCGCTCGGGCATATCGTCTCGGCCCGTCGAGGGGATTCAGGGTCCCTGACACGGTCTGAGGGAGAGAGCGCATGGGTGGTTATGCCGGTCATCAGATGCGGGGCGCGTGGCGACGCGCGCTCGTCCGTGGTGCGGCGGCGGGTGCCGTCCTCGTCGGCCTCGCGGCGGCGCCCGGGCACATGTCACCGGTTATACGGTGACCGGGTCCGACGGGCAGAGCTGGATGGCGTCGGTGCCCAACGACTACGTGATCGCCACCGTCCCCAACGGCACCGCGGTGTCGTTCACCGTCACCGCCGACACCGGCTCGGGCGCCGGCCCGGCATCGGTGCCGACCAACTCTGCGACCCCGGCGCCGATCGCCGAGCCGACCGACGTGCTCCACGGCACCCCGCAGTCGGTGAGCGATGACCGCTACTCGCTCCAGATCGGCGGCCGGCGCACGTTCATCTACTCCGGCGAGATGGATCCGTGGCGGCTGCCCTCCCCGTCGCTGTGGCTGGACCGTCTGCAGAAGCTGAAGGCCGACGGCTACAACGCGGTGACCGCGTACTTCGACTGGGACTACACCTCACCCCGCCCCGGCGTCTATGACTTCAGCGGCGTGCGCGACATGAACGAGTTCCTCAACATGGCCCAGCGGGCGGGCCTGTACGTGATCGCGCGGCCCGGGCCCTACATCAACGCCGAGACCGACGGCGGCGGCTTCCCAGGCTGGCTGGTCACCCAGTCGGGCGTCGCCCGGACAGACGCGCCGGACTATGTCGCGGCGGCCGATCAGTGGCTGTCGGAGATCGACCCCATCATCGCCGCCCACCAGATCACCCGGGGCGGCGACGTGTCAGCGCACCGATGCGACTGACATGTAACCGATCGACCGCGATCCTCTACCAGGTCGAGAACGAGCTCTTCTCCGACACGCCGACGACGGTCGCCTACATGCAGGCGCTCGAGGCCAAGGCCCGCGCCGACGGCATCGACGTGCCGCTGATCGGCAACGAGTCCGACACGTTCGAGAACACCCCGGCGAACACCGAGATCCCCGGCTACGACAGCTACCCGCTGGGCTTCGACTGCTCAGACCCCACCGGCTTCGGCCAGCCGCCGAGCTTCACCGCCGAGCCGGGCACGCCGCTGGAGCTGCCGGAATTCCAGGGCGGCTCCTACGACAGCTGGGGCGGCTCGGGCTACGACAATTGCTACACGCTCACCGGTCCGGACTTCGAAAACGTCTTCTACAAGAGCAACCTCTCGCAGGGCGCGACGATCCAGAGCAATTACGTGGCGGTCGGAGGTACCAACTGGGGCTGGTTGCCCGCGCCGTTCATCTACAGCTCCTACGACTACGGGGCCGGGATCCGCGAGACCGGCGAGATCGGCAGCCCGAGCGATCCCGATTCGATCGTCGGTTCCAAGTACGGCGAGAACAAGCTGATCGGCGACTTCGCCCTGTCCCAGCAGCCGCTCACCGCGACCTCCCCGATCGCCGCGCCGCCGAGTACCAATCCGCTCATCACCGCCACCGCCCGCGCCAACCCGACCAACGGCACCCAGTACGTCTACCTCAGCCAGGGCGACGCCAGCTCGACGGCGACCGAGTCGACGCACCTGTCACTCGATCTCGGCTCGACGGGCTCCTACACCGACGACGACACCTCTTCCGCGCTGCACTACTCCGGCAGCTGGTCGCACGTGTCCGACCAGTCCTACACGAGCGGGGACTACGACGACACCGAGAGCTTCTCGGACACGACCGGCGACTCGGTGAGCGTCACCTTCGACGGCACCGCGGTGCAGTGGATCGCCCCCACCGTGGGCAACCACGGGATCGCCGACGTCTACCTCGACGGCACACAGGTGGCCACCGTGGACGGCTATTCGGCGGCCAACGACTCCCAGCAGATCGAGTATGAGGTGAGCGGGCTCACCGACGGACCGCACACGCTGAAGATCGTCGTCTCCGGTGAGAAGAACCCCGCCTCCACCGGCACCTACGTGTCGGTCGACGCGATCAACGTCCCCACGGCGCCCAGGCCTCGGAGATCTATCCCAGCGTGCCTCAGGCCCCGGGAACCGCGATCACGCTGCAGGGCCGCGACGCGAAGCTCCTGGTCGCCGACGAGGCCTTCGACGGCGAGCAGCTGCAGTACTCCACCTCGGAGATGATGACCCACATGCGGTACGGCTCCGGCGCGCTCGCGCTGCTGTACGGAAACGCAGGCACCGACGGTGAGACCGTGCTGCGCTACGCCGGCCAGCCGACGGTGTCGGTGCTCGGCGGCCACGTGACGAGCACCTGGGATGCCACCCGCGGTGATCTCCGGCTCGACTACGTCCACTCGGGGTTGGCCGAGGTGCGCATCAGCGGCAGCGGCCGGTCCCCGCTGCTGTTGCTGATCGCCTCGACCGCCGTCGCCCAGGAGTTCTGGCCCGAGCAGACGAGCGCCGGCCCGGCGCTGGTGGAGGGTGGCTACCTCGTGCGCACCGCGAGCTCACGGGCCGCACGCTCGCGCTCACCGGCGACACGAGCCAGACCGGGCCGCTACCGTGTGGGCGCCGCCGGCGGTGAGCGCGGTGAGATGGAACGGCCGCGCGCTCGACACGAGCTCGGGGCCCGACGGCTCACTCACCGGACAGGTCGGCGGCCCGCCGGCGAGCACCCCGCCCGCACTGACCGGGTGGCGGTTCCGCTTCGAGACGCCCGAGGCCCAGCCCGGCTACGACGATTCCACCTGGACGCTCGCCGACCATGCCACGACCACCAACCCGACCAAGCCGGTGACGCTGCCGGTGCTCTACGCCGACGACTACGGCTTCCACCAGGGGTTCATCTGGTACCGCGGCCACTTCTCCGGCGATGCGTCCGGCATCACCCTCACTGCCGGGGAGGGCAGCCACGGCGCGTTCTCCGTGTGGCTCAACGGCGTCTTCCTGGGTCCAACACCGCGGGGGCCGAGTCCGCACAGCAGACGTTCTCGTTCCCGGCCGCCGCGCTGCGCCGCTCCGGGAACGTCGTCGCGGTGCTCGTGCAGAGCTCGGGCCACGACGAGGACGGCTCCTACACGAGCTCGTCGCTGCCGGCCGACGCTCAAAAGAATCCGCGGGGGTTGCTCGGCGCCTCGCTTGAGGGCTCCTCGGCGGCGGTGACCTGGCGCCTGCAGGGCGGCGAGGACCTCCAGGACCCCGTCCGCGGTCCGCTCAACGCGAGCGGCCTGTACGGCTCGGGCGCCGGCTGGGACCTGCCCGGGGACCCGAACCTCGGCTGGCGGCCCGTGACGCTGCCGGACTCGTGGGCCACCCGCGGACTGCCCGCGGGGATCGGCTGGTACCGCACGAGCTTCAGGTTGCACGACGGGTCGGTCTATCAGCCGCTGTCGCTGCAGATCGGCGGACCGGGCCCCGGCCCGGGCGCCACGGAGTACCGCGCGTTCATCTACGTCAACGGCTGGCTGATGGGGCAGTACGATAACGCCCTCGGTCCCCAGCACCAGTTCTACCTGCCCGACGGGATCCTGCACGCCGACGGGTCCAACACGGTGGCGATCGCCGTGTGGGGGCTGGACGCGACGAGCGGCGGTCTGGCCCAGGTCCGGCTCGTGTCGGCGGGCGAACAGGCCGGCGGCGTTCCGGTGGCGAATGTTTCAAGCCCCGGGTGGAACCCGGCCACGTACGGGCCGCCCACCCAGGCGGCGCCGACGCTCGGGGCGCGCGTGAGCTCGACGCTCGCCACGGCGGGCACGACGACGACGGTGATCGCCACGCTCGGTGACCCCGGATCCGCGCCCGCTGCGGGCCGCACGACTCTCGCTCGCCGCCCCGGCGGGATGGACGGTGTCGCCCGCCGGCCGGGTCACGGTCGGCGGCGTGGCATCGGGCGGCACGGCCCGCGTGCGCTTCCGGGTCACCGCGCCCTCGAGTGGATTGTCCGCGGGCGCGGTGAACCTCGTCGTGAAGGCTCGCTACCGGCGCGACGGCGCCCATCAGCGGCTGCTGGCCGGCGCCCAGCTGCAGGTACCCGAGTCCTCGCTGGCCGCGAGCTTCGACAACGTCGGGATCACCGACACCTCCGACGTCGCGCCCGGAGGGTCGAGCTTCGCGGGCTTCGACGGTGAGGGGACGACGTTCTCCGCCGCGGGCCTGGCGAGCACCGGCGTCACGCCGGGATCGACGGTGACCGCCGGCGGTCTGTCGTTCATGTGGCCCGACGTCGCCGCCGGAACGCCTGACAACACGATGGCCCAGGGTCAGCTCATCGCGATCTCGGGATCAGGCTCCGAACTCGGTTTCCTCGCCGCGGCCAACAACTCGCCGCTGTCGGGGACGGGAACCGTGTACTACACCGACGGCTCGACGTCGACGTTCACGCTCGACGTCGGCAACTTCTACTACGCCGCGGGCGCGAACGGCAACCCGTCCAACGCGGCGGGCGTGTCGGACCCGACGCTCGACTACCCGAGCGAACCCACGAGCCACACCGCCTACGTGTTCGAGCAGACGGTCGCGATCGACGCGGGCAAGACGGTGGCCGCCGTGCAACTGCCCGCGCTCGGCGACGTGTCGGGATACAACCCGGCGCTACACGTGTTCGGGATCGCCGTCGGTTCGTGAGCGGCCGTCTCGGCGGGGGTCGCTGAACCTCGGCGACCTCGCCCCCGGGCGTTCGGCGACGGCCGGCTCGCCGGTGAGTCAGGATGTGGGAGATGAGTCCCCCGGTGCCCGCTCCGCACGCACTGCCCCTCCCGCTCGCCGACGCGCCGTGCGAGCGCAGCGACGCGGCGGCCAACCGCGCCCGCATCCTCGCCGCCGCGCGTGACCTGCTCGCCGCCGAGGGGGCGGCGGGGCTCTCGATGAACGCCGTCGCCGCGGCGGCGGGCGTCGGCAAGGGGACGATCTTCCGACGCTTCGGCGA
>CAXTTD010000030.1:0-564 GCA_964246945.1 uncultured Solirubrobacteraceae bacterium
GCCCGCGTGGGCCGGAAGCGCCTCGCCGGCCGCCGCGATGTGGGCCAGCAGGTCGCGACGGGCTCGTTCGGATCCGTCGAGCTCTGAGGCGTCAGGGGTGGGCAGGCCCTCGCCCACCCAGTCCAGGTCGGTGTGTTCGTCGATCATCGGTAGACCTCCAGGGTCTTGAGGTGGGTGCGTACCTGGGTTCGGGCGCGGTGGATACGGGAGCGGATGGTGCCGATCGGCACCTCGCTGGCTCGGGGGGTCTCCTGGGTGGGGCGCTCGCCCCGGCCGGGCAGCCGGAGCGCGGTGCGGATGCGGTGCTGGACCGGCCGGTAGCCGCCCATCATGGTCGGGAACGGGCCGCGCCAGGTTGGGGCAATCAGCACGATTCTGGACCAAGCGCCAGGCTTGCTTTGGGCAAGCGAGAGCGCGTAGCCAGCGGCGTGTCCCGCTGCGACTACTGCTGCCGGCCCGGCGACGACCCGCTCCAGGAAGTCACGCAGGAAGTCCGGGTGCAGCTGCGGGCTGTGGCTGAGGGCGGGGTGACGTCCCGATCCGAAGCCGGGCCAGTCGGGCACG
>CAXTTD010000030.1:574-14033 GCA_964246945.1 uncultured Solirubrobacteraceae bacterium
GGCGATCTCCTCGTAGGAGAGCTCGCCCAGGACGTGCAGCAGGAGCGCGTCGCGGTCGACCGAGCTGAGCCCGGCGAGGACGGCGGACAGCTCCGGGGCCAGCCGCTCGGCCTCGACGCGTGACAGCGCGTCGTCGGCGACGTCTGAGACGACCGCCGGCTCGGCGGAGCGGCGCAGCGCCCGGCCGGCTCGTTCCGACTGCCGGAAGAAGCCGCGCAGCAGGTTGGTCGCAATGCCGTACAGCCACGGGCGGGCGTTGTCGCGCCCGTCGTAGATCGTCCGGCGGTCGAAGGCGACGCGGAACGTCTCAGCCGCGAGGTCCTCGCCGGGTGGGCCGGCGCGCACGACGCAGTAGCGCTCGATCGGCGTCCAGTGCCGATCGAAGATCGCCGCGAACACCGACGGGTCCAAGCGCGAGGCTCGGATCACCGCCGCGTCGGAGGGGTATCGGAGGGATGTCATGACCCGTATTGACCGCCGGACCGATCGCGGTTCACGAACCGCTCGGAGGCGGGGCGGTCACGACCGTGCGGCAGACGGCGCCCGCTCGAGGCGGTCCGGACGCTCGGTGCATGCAACCACAGCTGGGCGGCCGCCGTCAGGCCCACCCGCAGACAAAACTGACCGTGAAGGCGAGGCGGTAGCCCGGCAGCACGCCGGCATGAGCCCGCGCCCGTCGGCGAGGAGCGTACGGGTGGGGTCGCCGGCAACGTCACCATCACCGCGGTCCCGACCGCGGTCGCGATCTGTAGCCGCCCGGCGTGCCCGCTGCGCTCGAGCCGCCGGCGCGTCGCCAGTCACGATCGCGACGCGTGAGGCAGCGCGATCACCGGGTCTGGCAACGACGCGGTCACCGAAGACGGAAACGACCTGACCCTCGATGAGCCCTCGGATGTCACGGTCACGCAACACCGCAAAGTTCCCCAGAGCAACCTGCGCAGCCCATCCAGCCGCCGAACCTACCGACGGGCGAGTCCGTTCTCTCGACGGTGTCCGCGGCTTAAAGGTCGCAGGAACATGTCCATCCCCGCGAACAGACCCGGCGCTCAGTTTCGCCGCAAGCCAACATTAAGCCGCTTCTGCATCGTCGCCACCCCGGGTCTAAGGGCCGACGCTGCTGCTCCGCCGGCCGTCGTCCCTAGAGGAGTAGTCCGGCAAGAGCGCTGCGGATTCGTGGAAGGAGTCATCTCGGTCGGCCTTAGCGGGCGAGGAATCCGTGTCCCGTAGGTCGCCCCTTCACCGGGCGCTTCACCGGGCGGGTCTAATGGGACAGGTGAGGCCTCGCCCCCGGTACCTCAGGCTGTGATCTCTTGAGCTTCCTGGGCGGGTGGCTCCGGCGTTATTCGGTCGCTGTGCCGATGACGAGGGTGTCGCGGGCGGTTTCGATGACGTCGGTGGTGACGACGGTGAGGCTGTTGATCTTCAGGATCCGTTCGATCTGGGTGAAGAGGCGGTGCAGCAGGCGGAAGTTGCCGCGGGTGATGCGGCTGATCGCGGCGACGGCTTGGGCGTCGGTGAAGTCGTCGAGGTCGAGAGTGATGCCGAGGCGTTTCCAGTGGCGGGTGAGCACAAAGGCGAGTTCGTCGTCGGTGAGCGGCTGGTAGCGGTGCGCGAATCCGATGCGGCTGTAGAGCTGGGGGTAGACCTCCAGGCGTCGTTCCAGGCCGGGCATGCCGATCAGCAGCAGGCCGAGCGGCCGGCGGTCAAACCGGTCGCGCAGGTACTCAAGCTGGGGCGGGGCGAGGCGCTCGGACTCGTCGATGATGATCAGCTGCGCGTGCTCGATTCGACGGGTGTGAAAGACGCCGGGCGGGTGGACGTGCTGATCGATGCAGATGTCCACGCGCGTGAGCAGCTCGTCGATGTCGTGGACGAGCTGCTTGTAGGTGCTCTTGACCGGCGGGGTGTAGAACACGGTCCGCGAGCGCGCCAGCGCGGCGTAGATCTTCTCGTCGGTGGGTTCGCGCGGCCCCCAGTGCTGGACGAGGTGTTCGGCTTGGTCCCAGTGGGCGTAGCGGCGCGCGGAGAGGGTCTTGCCGACCCCGGCGGGGCCGAGGCACACGCCGATGAACGCCTCGCGTCTGACGGCGTCGGTGAACTCGACGAACCTGCGGTGCTCCTTGGTCGCGATAAATGGCCCGGAGCGCAGTTGGTTGGCGGTCGGACTCACGGCTGATTGAGGTCCTCGTAGTAGACGCTCAGCCGCCGGCGCGGCTTGGGTTTCGGCTCTGCATCTCGCGGCGGCGGCGAGGTCGGTCGTTCGCCGGTCCGGGCCGGACGACGGGGCAGGTACTCGCCGATCGTCTGGTTGGCACTGTTGAGCCGGGCGCGTAGCGCGCGGCGGTGCGCGACGCGCGCGGCCTGGACGTCCTTGAGCGAGATCGGCTCTCCCAGATGCTCAGCGCTGATCGCGCGGCAAAGGAACCGGTCGCCGAGGAACACGCGGATCTCGGTGATGTCGCGCGGGTCATACCGGATCGTCACCTCCTTCCCGACGTAGCCGGCGAGAACCGGATCGAGGTAGCGCAGGCCCTGAAAGCGGATCCCGTCGCGATGCACTCGTCGCGGGGTGGCGACCATGACCAGCAGCAGATCGAGCGCCTGCAGGCTGTCGGGGGAGCGCGGCAGCCACCCGTCGGCCAGCCACGCTCGATGCGGGGTCAGACGGGTCTCGGTATGCACGCGCTGGTGATAAGTCTCAAGGACCCATCCGTGAATCCGCTCGTCCAGCTCGGGCAGCGTCAACGCCGGTGGGTTGGCCTGGACGCCCGCGACGAGATGGCCGGGCAGTTCGGGCAGCAGTTCGCTGGTGATCGTTCCGAACAGTCGCTCGACCTTGCCGCGCCCCTGCGGACGCGCGATCGTGGAGTGGACGAGGCGGATGTGCAGGTCGGCGGCGACCTGGGCGATGTGGTGGCTGGTGAAGTCGCTGCCGTGATCGACGTGCAGGACCTCCGGCAGGCCGTGCACCACCCACGCGGGGTCGGTCTTTCGCCAGATCGCCTGACGCAACGCAAGCGACAGATTCAGCGCCGACGGCGCGCCGAGGAACACGGTGTAGCCCGCCACCGCCCGCGAGCAGTCATCCAGGATCAGCGTCAGCCACGGCCGCCGCGGCTCCCCGTCCGCGTCGAGGACGAGCACGTCGAGCTCGGTGTGATCGGCCTGCCAGATCTCGTTGGGACGGTCGGCCTGGCGGCGGTAGGCCAGCTCAAAACGGTCGCGAAACGCCTCGGGGCCGTCGTGCGCGAGCGTCACCAGAGCTGGGTCCAGCGTGGCGACGATCGCCGCCACGGTGCTGTAGGCCGGCCCCGGCCACCCCCGGTCTGCGGCGAGCCGGCGTGCGCGGCGGGCGATCGTCGCCGCCGACGGTGGCGGCTTGGACAACGCCAGCGCCTCGATTACCGCGACCAGCTCGGGGTGGGTGCGCCGCTGCCCGCGATCGCTGCGCGGCTGGCGAGCCAACCCGACAAGCCCCCCGGCGCGGTAGGCAGCGAGCCAGCGCCGCGCCGTGGAGACCGGCACATCGGCGTCGGCCGCGGCGCGGGTCAACGGAACGCCGTCCTCCACGGCCGGCCGGATGGCTTGCCATCGTGACCACGCACGCTCACGATCCCGTTCCGGGAGATCGGCAAGCGACACGGCCGCTGCGGTCATGCCAGCTCGTCACCCGGCGAGGAGCTCGAGCCGGCGGCGGTGAGCGCCGGAGCGGGTCGCGGCGGGAGATGCCGATACAGGCTCGAGCGCGGAATCCCGGTCTTCTCCACGATCCGGGCGATCGTCTCGCCCTGCTCACGCAGATGCGCCGCCCACTCAAGCTTGGCCGCGTCGACGAGGACCGGTCGTCCGACTCGGCGACCTTTGGCGGTCGCGACCGCGCGGGCGTGCGCGGCGCGCTCGATCGCGTAGGTGCGCTCCATCTGCGCGAACATCGCCAACAGCACCACCGCCAGTTGCGCCATCGGATCATCTGGGCGGGTCGAGTCGACCTTGATCGGGTCAGCGAGGTTGCGCACCCCGATCTCACGCTCCGACAGCTCGTGGACCAGGTTCAGCGTGTCGCGCACCGTCCGCCCCAGCCGATCGAGCGTATGCACCACGATCACATCCCCACCGCGGGCGTAGCGCAGTAGCTCCCGCAGACCGGGCCGGTCCACTGTCGCCCCCGACTTCTTGTCCAAGTAGATCCGTTCGCGGTCGACCCCCGCCTCGGCGAGCGCCTCGATCTGACGGTCGAGGTCCTGCTTGAGCGTCGATACCCGCGCGTAGCCGAGCAGCTCCACAATCGATCACCGTACCGGAAATCACGGACGCACGGATCAAACGGGACTCGATTTCGGGACTAACCTCTGAGACACGTGTCAGCCCGGGGAGCACCGCGACAGCTGCGTCGGCCCTCAGGCCGTCTCGCTTCCAAGGAAGTGGAACACCCCAGTCGCAGGGCACGAGTTGTCCGCATATGGCTCCCGCCCCGGTGACGACCTTCAGACGGGTTTACCGGGAATCCGTCGTCTACTACGTGGCGGGCGGGGTCATCTCGTCCGCGTCGCCGCTCGAGGTTCATCAATCGACACAGCGGAGGTAGCGACCGATTTGGCCGCAGAGCGCGCCGGTGCAATGCCTCTTGGCGCTAGCAGAGACGCCGGGTTGACGCTGGTGGGCATCGCGCCCGACCGAAGCAAAGTTTGGATGTGCTTGCCGACCGCTGTCCGCGCAAATCTTCTACACCAGATTAAGGCCTCGGTGGGTCTGCAGATAATTCGCGCCGAGAGGTGTTGGTCTTCGCTGACCATGTAAACGGGCTCGAAAGAAGCACCGCCCTGGGAGGGCGGCTTGATCTCTTGGGCCACAAGTAGGGAGAGATCATGTCCGATGAGCGCTTCATGTCGGTCGGCGTGGCCACGCCAAGCGGACCGGCCCTTCGCCGTTCCAGGTGGATGCTCAAGCATCGTGGGGTTTCGCCGGGTCAGGCCGGTTACGACGCTCAGTTTGGCTTCGGCCGCCTCAGTCTTGCCGTCCTCGCCGTGGTGGTAGCGCTCGTCATGTTCGTCCTCGTGAGCGGTGCCGCGTACGCCGACACCTCGCAGGTTGACTGCGCGAGCCCCTTCAACGCGTACGGCGTAAGCGACGCACAGCTCGCGGCGTGCGGCATCGCGAAGTACCCGCTGAGCTCGACGGCTTCGCTGCCGGGCGGCGGCCACCTGTACACCTATGACCTCGCAGACGGCCAAACGACCTCGATCCCTCAGACACCCCCGGGGTTTGACGCGGTGACCGCCTCAGCGAGCATGGACGCGGCTTACGGGGTCCCACAGGCGCCGTCGGTGTTGTCGCCCGCCTACTCGGCGTGGAAGAAGGTGGCCGCCGACTGGAACATGGGTGGAACCCCGCCCTCCTACGTCCTGGTCTCACCATATAAGGCGACGGACCCGTCCGGACCGTACTGGGCGGGATACATCAACACGGGCAGTGGCTTCACCAGCGCCGCCTCCGACTACAACGAGCCCACCCTCGGGAGCACATCCTGCTCGGGAGCCGCGGCGGTCATCTGGTCGGGAATCGGCGGCTATGGCAACGGTGATTTGGGCCAAGACGGAACCGCCGAGGGTGTCGGCGGACTACCCGATCACACGGCATGGTATGAGGTGCTACCGGGAGGCATCATCGGGATCACGGTCCACGGCGGGCCCGAGTCGGGCTCCAATCCGTACGTAACCGCTTCCCCGGGCCAGGCTGTTGGTGCGGCGACCTACTACACGGGCAGCAACAACTGGGAATTCGTGTTGGCGATCGGCAACTCGGTCTACACGCGCTACGCCACCGGCAACTACAACGGATCCTCGGCGGAATCGATCGTCGAGCGGCCTTCGAATGGGAGCGGCAACGTTCCGCTGCTCAACTTCCAGACGGTGACCATCAACGGCGGTCCCAACGGAAACGCGATCAGCAGCTATCCCTACACCGTCGCCCAGATGACGGGGTTCGCCGCCACGTCGGGGCTGTCGGACGGCGACACCTTCACGGTGACCCAGCAGCACTGCGCCGGCTGACCTTCCTACGTCGCACCAGCCCTGCTAGAAATCAGGCTCCCCGAAGAGCTCGCTTCGGGGAGCCGTGGGAGACTCGGAAGGAGAACGTTCGGATGAGGACAGCCCGCCACCCAGACCACCGCGTCAGCCGCTCGCGTCAACGGGTCTGGGCACGCACGTTGATAGGACTCGCGGCCACTGCAGCCGTCGGGACCTCGGCCGCCTTTGCAAGCGCCGGCGTCGCGCACCATGTCGCGCTCACCTCGCGCTCGAGCTGCCCCGAGCGAGATGCGACTGTGCCGCGCAGCGCTCGCCCGCAGGCACGGACCCAGCTCGCCCCGACCGGGGTGCGGTCGATCGTGCTCTGCCGCTACAGCGGTTTCACGACGAGCACGCAATACCAGCTGGTCAAGGCGCGCCGACTGACAAGTGCTCAGGCCGGCACGCTGCGACGCGAGCTTTCCGAGCTGCCGGTGCAGCACGGCTACGTCAACTGTCCTGACTCAACCGGCGATGCCGTCGTCGCGCTGCTGAGCTACGCGACCGGCCCCGCAGTTGACGTCAAGATCCAGCTCGGAGGGTGCGAGGCAGCGAGCAACGGCTCGGTGCGGCGGACAGCCTCGGGCTTCGGTCATCCGCCGCAGCACGTCCCCCCGATCGTGTCCCAACTCAAGCAGTTGACTTCCTAAGTTGCTCCCGGGAGCGCAGTCGGTAGCGACGTAGGAAGCCCGGCCAGCGTGGAAGGGAGCCCCTCGCGACATCGTCTGGATAAGGCCGGCGACCCGGTATCGCCCTGTCGGGACTCAAGACCACGCTCTACGACAGATGGGGCGGCTGCCGCACTTCAATCTCGGCGCGGATCGGAGGCGAACCGGTCGATCCGAAGGTGGCTCACCTGCGCGAGGAGCCAAACCACCGCGGCGCCCTCGTGATCTGTACGCACGAGTCCGCAGGCGCGCTTCCTGGCGCCGTGAAGAACCTGCTGGAGTAGACGGTCGGAGACCCCAGCCAGAAGGCCCGTCGCCTGATCAACGTTTCTGTGCCCGCCGCGCCGATCGGCTAGGCCGATGCCCACGACTCCTCCGAAGGTCCCTGGGCTACGTACACGCCGCCATCGTCGTGCGCCGGTGCTCACTCGCGATGCGATCGCGCCCGAGCCCAGCCGAGGTTCGTGATCAGCTTGTGGCTGTGCTCGGCACGTTCTCGCGAGATCGAGCGCCCTGCCACCAACGCCTGAGCCAGCGACCTCTGTTCCGACAGACGTCCTCATATGGCGACACGCACCGGCCATACAGCGCTACGGGAACCGCACCACTTAGCGCTGGAGATCACACTCAGGCCGGGCATGGCCGGGTCCCGGTGGTCGTTCGTTTGCTGGGACAGGCCTACTGCTGTGTCTGTTGTAGCTCCGGGGGCAGTGCCTTGGGTCCGTCGGGGTAAAGTTCGGCGAGCAGATCCGGGGTCATCTCCATCGTGTTCGCGGCTTCCGCCGGCGTGCCGACGACGAGCCAGAGGGTCTGCTGCTCGGTGTCGTTGAAGATCTGGCGAATCTCGCCCGGTTCAACGAGCAGGGTGGACAGCGGCGCAAGCGTCAAGAGCTTTTCGCCTACCCGGATGCGTCCGGTTCCCTCCAGGACCACGTAGAGCTCGTGCTGGGTCTGATGTCGGTGACGCGTCGAGGCCTGGCCGGGATCAAGACGCCACATCCTCGCCCCGAACATCGTTGCTGATAGCTGCTTGGCGAGGTCGGTGTTCAGCACGCCCATCTGGTTCGACGGCCGCCAGAACGCGTCAGCCGCCGGAAGGATCGAATAGCTCATCACCTGATCCTCTCATAACCTCCATACATGCCATAATACGGTTATGGATCTGCCAGCGGATCTCGAGTTGCCGCTTGCAAGCGGTGCGCCCTGGTGGTATTGGCTGGGCGGGCGCCCGGCGCTTGACTTCGTCAACACCTTTCGGGAGCGATGGTGGCGCCAGGTCGAAACGCTGGTCACTCCGGGCGACCTCGCGGCCTGGTGCGTTCAGGCCAAGCTGCTGGCCCAACCGGTCAACGTCGGTGAAGAGCGACTCCGCGAAGCCCGCCAGCTGCGCGAGGCGATTAACGCCGGCGTGGCAGCGCTCCTTGACCGGCGTGCAGTCCCGACAAGCACGGTCACGGAGATCAATGCCTGGCTTCCCCTGGGCGTCGCCCACCTCCAGCTCATCAACGACGCCGACGGCACCCTGGTGCTCGAAGAAGCGCCACCGCACGACGGGTTGGGGCATGCCCTGGCGCTGATCGCCGAAGACGCCGCGGGCCTGTTCGGCACCGAAGAACGCGCGCGCCTGCGTATCTGCGCCTCGGACACCTGCAGCGCTCGGTTTTTCGACGCTTCCCGCGCCGGCACCCGTCGTTGGTGCTCGATGCGCTACTGCGGCAACGCCGCTAAGGCCCGTCGTCACCGTGAGCGGAGCTTGTCCAGCTAGTCACGCGCGGGACGGTGTACCAGTAGACGATCGTCAGTGAGACGGGGCCAATCCCCGTGGAGGCGACGCGCCGGCAGGTCGGGGGTTCTGGGCGTCGCGCCAGCTGATCCAGTCGCGCACGGGTGCGAGGTCGAGGTCGCGCACGCTGACGATGAAGAGCGTCACACCCTGTGCAAGGAGCTCATGTCCGGATGCTGCCGGGTCACCGCCGACGAGTACCGAGCGCTCGATCTCTGAGGGGTCGCGTCCGAGACGCGCGCAGTGGCCGTCGAGGATCTGCGACTTACGGACGAAATCGGCGCCGTCGGCGAACGTATGCCAGATGTCCGCGTGTTCAGCGACAAGTCGCAGGGTGCGTCGCTCTCTGGAGCCGGCAATCAGCAGCGGCATCGGGCCAAGCGGCGGTGGATCAAGCCGTGCGAGACGCCGTCGGATGCGCGTCACTCCGACCTCGAGATCCCCGACGCGGTCCGCGATGGAGCCGAACTCGAACCCGTACTCGTCATAGTCCCGTTGCTTAAAGCCGCTGCCGAGGCCGAGGATCATCCGACCGCCAGCAACGTGATCGACCGTGCGGGCCATGTCCGCCAGCAAATCGGGGTTGCGGTAGCCGATGGCGCTGACGAGCGGGCCGAGCGCGATCCGCGACGTCGCGGCCGCCCAGGCGGCGAGCATCGTCCAACACTCAAAGCTCGGGGCCTGCGAGTCGCGGGGACCGAAGAAGTGATCCCAGTTGAACAGCGCATCGGCGCCGAGGGCCTCGGCTTCTCGTGCGGCCGCGAGGAACGCCGGCCAGTCGGCACCGTACTGCGCGATCTGCAACCCGACGCGGATCGGTCGGCCCGAGTGAGTTTCAGGCACTTCGCCCCTCTTTCCTTGGCGGACGTCATTTGATAAGCAAAAAGTACCTGGAAATGTGGAACTTTTTGCTTATCTAGGGATCAGTGTGGCCCGCTATTGTTCGACAGGGGGGAAGTGACCGTTAGACGCCGCTCGGGTGCCCCGGATAACGATCGTCTGCCGGGACACCGCGCTACCGCTCCCTCGAACCCGCCAGCAAGAGCGGCTGCCCGGCCAGACCCCCCGGATTTCGTGAAGGCAGCGGCCGGCCGGATCGTTCAATCTCTAACTTTGGCTGGCTTGAGTTGGTCGCGAGCATCGCCGTTAGGAGCCCATGTCGTCTGGACGATCTCCGGTCGCGGGAGTCACCGGGGTGGTGTCGATGTCGGGGTAGCGCAGGCGCGGTTGGACGGCCAGCAGCCCGATAGCCGCCGCCATTGCCACGGCACCGATCACCACGCTGAGGATTACCGTACCGAGGTCCAGCGCCCTGTCGCTGCTGGCTGCGAGATAGGCCCAGATCCCGATCGGTAGGTAAAACAGCACCGCGGTGAGCACTCCAGGGTTAGGCCGTCGGGCCTGAATGGTGGGGAGCAGGTGAAAGAACACGGCGTTGATGAGACTGAGCGCGGGGAAAGCCAGCGCGAACGCGGGGGCTCGCCACCCGACCGCGGCGGCGCTGATCCCGAACACGATCAACAGGCCGTTGGTCGCCCAGAAATCAGACCAGGACGGGATCACCCCGAGGCGCGGCCCGAGCGTCTGGGCGGCCCACCCCTGCCATCCCATCCCGCGCTCCTCGACCACGTGCAACGCGGCTGCTGTCGTCAAGACCCACAGCACCCACTCGTCACTCATTCCTGGAACGCTGCCGGCCACATCAAACCCCGACCGAGAGTTCTCCTTGGTCGCCTCTGCGGCCACTGGATCGCCGCTTCTGCTTATGCCGTTCGGCAGCCGTTGCAGAGGCGGGCTCAGAAAACATCATGGTGTGGGCAGCGAGTCGTTCGGTCGCGTCGGGATCGTGAGCGGGGAGCAGGATCGTCGGCTCTTGCTGGGCGAATGCTTGGATGGCGTGTTGGCTGTGCAGCGAGGTCTCAACACCGATGGTGACGCCGTCGACCTGGTCGGCGAGCAGGTTGCGCTGTCGGTAGGTGAGGTCTCCGGCGAGGATGTAGGTGTGGTCAATGCCACGGGCGATCACCGACACGTGTCCGACCATATGGCCGGGCGTTTGGACGACCCGGATCGAGCCGTCATGGGTCAGGGCGGCGGAGCGGCGGAATGGGCCGACGGGTCCAGCGTCGAAGGTGAACGGCTCGGGGGCAAACCAGCGCGGCCAGGTGCGGGGTACGGCGCCGATCAGCCCGCGCTGACGTCGCGCGGCGCGCAGTCCGTCGGCGGCGGCGAGGATCGGGGTGTGCGGGAAGTGATCTAAGCCGCCGGTGTGGTCGTGATGCAGGTGGGTCATCGCGACGGCGCGCACGTCACGGGCGACATCGACACCGAGCCGCTGCAGTTGTGGTCCGATCTCCTCCTCAGGTGCGACGCGAATCTGCACCTGGTGCTGAAAGAACGGGTTGGTCCGCGGTAGCCAATCGCGCCGCGAGTTCCGGGCGGTGTCGCCGGTGTCGACTACGAACAAGCCCTCTGGGTGCTCGATCAGGTACGCGTAGATGGGAAGCGGCCCGGCCCATTGGCGGTCGAGCATGATCTCCAGCTTGCGCCGCCCAGGCCCTTGACCGGAATTGCCGATCTCGTGGCGCGCGTGGAGATTCGCGGTGCCGGTCCGGATCGCGGTGATCGTGATCTCAGCCCGCGATGGTTCGTCGGTCATCTTGGATCCTCAGTCCGGTAACGCAGCATGATGTTGCGGAGAAACCTACCGCGCTGACCTTATAAACGCAACATCTCGATGCAATAGGATCGCATGATGAAAGAGTCGGCGACGCCGGGGACGGTCCGCCGGGGGGGTCGAACCGCCCGGACGCGCACAGCCGTGCTGGCCGCTGCGCTGGAGGAGTTCAATCGATACGGCTACTCGGCCTTCAGCACACTGCGCGTCGCCAAGCAGGCCGGGGTTCATCGGACCACCGTCTATCGCCGGTGGCCAGACCACGCCGATCTCATCACCGATGCGCTGCTAGAAGACGCCAGCACCGCGGTTGCGATGCCCGACACTGGCGAGATCCGCGGCGACCTCGAACTGCTGCTGGGGTCCATCGCCGCGCTCATCGATACCGACAACAACAGAGCCCAGATCCGGGCCCTCGTCGCCGACTCCGCGCGCTCCTCGGCGATCGGGGCCGTGGTCAAGCGCGTGTGGACCGAGCGATTCGCGCTCGGCGAACAGGTCATCGCTCGCGCCCAGCAGCGCGGCGAACTACGCAAAGACCTCCCAGCCGCCACGATTCTCGCGATGTTCACCGGCCCCCTCTACCTCAGACTGCTGATCACCGACGAGCGCCTCGACACAACATTCCTCACCGATGTCATCACCGCTGGACTCAACGGGGTCGCAGCCGAAACTCGCCCGAACACCCGATAGCGACAACCCGAAGCAAGGAACCGATCATCGTCGATTCATCGCAGACACCGCTGCCCTCTGGACCCAAAGTCGCCCACCGGCCCTCGACTCCTCCAATGTCGCCGCTGGGGTGCTCTCCGGGCAGGCTGCCGCTCCACAATCCCGCCGGATTGAAGCGGCAGCGCTACGCGGGTGGCCTATAGGTCGAGGCCGGCGGTCATCGGGATCGTCGGCGGGCGGCGGCTGCGGACGGTGTCGATGATCTCGAGCGGGTCGATCCCCTGTAGATAGGTCGAGGTGGTCCCCAGATCGGTATGTCCGAGCTGGCGTTGGATGATGTTGACCGCGACTCCCTCGCGTGCGAGCTCGACCGCGTGGGCATGTCGGAGCTGGTGGGGCGCGAAGCGCCGCCTAACTCCGGCCGCGGCGGCCAGGTCGCGTAGCTCACCCCGGGCGGCGGTCGCTGCCCACCGTCTGCCGCGGGTCTGCCCGTCGATGACGCAGAACAGCGGTCCGGGTGGCAGCAGCACTCGGTGGGCTTGCCAGGCGCCGAGCTGAGTGAACCCGAACGGGTCCATCCCGGCCTCGCGTCGCTTGTCGCCCTTGCCGTGGCGCACCAGCACCGACCCGCGGGCGGCGTCAATGTCGGTCTCATTGAGAGCGAGCGCTTCGGACATCCGCAGCCCGCCGCGCCACAGCACCGCGATCAGCGCCCGGACCCGCAATCCGTGCCGGTCCTGGCCGGCTTGCCGCATGACCCGCACGATCTCCTCGGGACGAGGCGGATCGGGCGGGTACTCCATACCCTTGTTGCGCGGCGCGCGACCGGCCAAAAAGCCGGGCATCGTTGCCGGCGAACGGCGCCGGCCAGCGGCGTCAAGCAGGATCACATTGGACATGAGGTCCTCCAGAGCAGGGCGTCTCGGCCGATCCGAGACGCAGTACCTCGATCCTCCGCAAGACCCGTCACCCCTGCTCTGCATCCCCGCACCAGCGAAGCAGCAGCTCAACGGCTCGATCCCTCGTTCGTGCGAGCGGAAGCGCGGCTTCTCGCTCTCATGGGGTGTGGCCGGGGCGAGTTGTGAGCGTGCGCTGTGGGGTCACTCGGTGGCGGTCGCGCCGACGTTCGCCCTATGGAACGGTGGTTGTCTTGACCAGGTCCGAGGCCAGCGGGGACGCGGCGGCGTGTAGCGCCGCGATGAGCGCAGCGGCGTTCGCTGAACGATCGGGGCGCGTCACCGCGACGACCTCGCGCCGGAGCGGGCGCGGCTCCTCGACTCGGAGCGCGCATACCCCCGGCGGGAGAGCTCCGAGGAGCAGCGACGGGATCATCGCCACCCCGAGGCCGGCGGCGACGAGCCCAAGACGCGCTGGCCAGTCACGGACGCTGTAGGCGACGTGAGGGTCGCCGGTCAGCGTCGGCCAGATCCCGAGCGGCGGCCCGTCGCTGTTCGCCTCGCCAACGATCCATCGCTCCTCACGCAGCTCGCCGACGCCAACCCAGCCGCGGTTCGCGAGGCGGTGGGCGTCGGCCCCCCCGCGCAACGGCGGGGCCAGGAACAGGGCGTCGACCGCGCGGTGCGGCAGGGGG
>CAXTTD010000030.1:14043-15650 GCA_964246945.1 uncultured Solirubrobacteraceae bacterium
GCCCCGCCCCCCACCCCCACCCCCCCCCCCCCCCGCGCGCCCCCCCCCCCCCGCCGGGGGCTGCGGGGGGGGGGGGCCCCCCCCACCGCGAGCATCGGCTGGCCGAGGAACAGGACGTCGACCGCGAGGTCCTCCAGTGGATAGTCAAGCCCGCCGCCGCGGGCGATGAGTGCGACGTCGATGCGGCCGGCTCTGACGCGGCGTAGCTGGGCGACAGAGCCGCCCTCGCGCAGGCGAACCTCAAGGCCGGAGTGCTCGCGGGCAAGGCCTGAGAGTGCGTGCGGCACGAGGTCAGCGAGGGCGGTCGGAAACGCCCCGAGGACGACCCGCCCAGCGACGGGCTCCTCGAGCCCGTCAAGCTCAAGCTCGGCAGCGGCGAGCCGCTCAAGCACCGCGGTGATGTGCACCAGGAGGCTCGCGCCGCGGGCGGTTGGCCGCACCCCACGGGGCAGTCGCTCAAATAAAGCGCCGTTGGCCGCCTGCTCCATCAGACCCACCTGCCGAGAGACAGCTGACTGGGTATACCCCAGCTCGCGCGCGGCGCCCGTGAACGAGCCGCGGGCAGCTACGGCGGCCAGGACACGCATGCCGATCACAGTCATCTCGGGCACGTGCCTTGAGCCTAGCCATCAGCCTCGCGCATGTCTCGCATGCACAATCATCGTCACTCGCATGGGTTCCCTGAGGCATGCTGCGCCGGCTCACCCCTCCCACCACAGGAGCATCCCATGACCAACACCTGGCTCATCACCGGCACATCCTCAGGCCTCGGCCGCCAGCTCACCGAGCGGCTGCTCGCCCGCGGCGACCGCGTCGCGGCCACCCTGCGCCGTCCCGACGCGCTCGGCGACCTTCGCGCAACGGCTGGCGAACAGCTGCGCACCTACTCGCTCGACGTCACCGACGCAGCGCAGGTCCGCAAAACGATCGACTGTGCCTTTACCGAGCTCGGCACGATCGACGTTGTCGTCAACAACGCCGCCTACGCGCTCTTCGCGGCCGTCGAAGAGCCCACCGAGGAGCAGATCGAACGCATCATCAACACCAACCTCATGGGCTCGATCCGCGTCATCCGGGCGGCGCTCCCCCACCTGCGTGCACAAGCGCATGGCCGCATCGTGCAGATCTCCACCGCCGGCGGACAGACGACCTACCCGAACTTCTCCTACTACCACGCGAGCAAGTGGGGGATCGAAGGCTTCTGCGAGACAATCGCCAAGGAGATCGCGCCGTTCGGGATTCAAATGACGATCATCGAACCCGGAGCGACGCCAACCGGCTTCTCAGCAGCCAAGGAGACCGCCGCGGTCATGCCCGAGTATGACCCCACCCCTGCAGGCGACGTCCGCCGCGCAATCAATTCCGGGACCTTCGTACTGCCCAACGACGCGGCGAAGACCGCAGCGGCGATCATCGAGGCAGCGACCGAGCTCCCTGCGCGTCTTCGTGTCCCGTTGGGCGTCGACACCTACCGCGACGTTCGCGCGTCATACATCGCGCGTCTGGAGGAGCATGACGCCCAGCAGGACCGCGCCCTATCGGTGGCCCGCCACGAACCATGATCGTCACCCCGGATGCACCTGATCATCGACTGCCGCTCCGTCGCC
>CAXTTD010000031.1:0-15459 GCA_964246945.1 uncultured Solirubrobacteraceae bacterium
GCTGCCCACGAGTTGTGGGTGACCGAGTACACGGTGACCTCGTCGCCGAGCAGGATGTCGGTGCGCAGCACTGTCATCCCGAGCCGCTGCGCGACGGCGATCGACCTTGAGCTACGCGGTTCGATCATCGAGGTGACGTACGGGATATCAAGACTCTCAAACCCCCATTGCGCCCATGCGCGTGCCGCTTCAGTCGCGAACCCGTTGCCCCAGGCATCGGGGTGCAGCACCCAGCCAAGCTCGGTCTCTCCGAACTCCGCGAAGCGCTTGAGCCCCGCTCGGCCGAGGAGCCGGCCGGTGACCCGGTCAACGATCGCGCCGCGTCCGTGCCCGTCTTGGTCCCAGTCTTTCTCAACGAGCGCGAGCCAGTCCATCAGTTCAGCGCGACCAAGCGGACCGAAGAACCGCTGGACCTCGGGTTCGGAATGGATCGCGATCAGGTCGTCTAAGTCGGCCATCGTCAACGGCCGCAGCTGAAGCCTGTCGGTCTCGAGCATCACGGCCAATAAGTGTGACGCGGTCCCGGTGCGTGCTGGCGAATCGAGGCGGTCCCTACCGCCACGATTCCGACCGTCAGCTCCTGGACTGGCCAGCGGTAGGCCGCGGCGCTTCGTGTCGCGGCCGACGCTGCGCCGGATGCACCCCATGAGCGACTTTTGCATAGGCAGCCCCAGCACGCCACCGCAACACGGGGGGGTGACGCCACACTGCCCCTATTCCCCAATGCCAGCACTGTGACCGTGGGCGTCAAGAGTGCCCCCTTGGCGACTGAGCAGAAGCGGAGTCGTGTGGGCAATGAGCGGGCCCGGCATAAGGAGCCACCCGAGTCGATTGGTGCGGCGAGTCTTCAGTCGTGGAGGTGAGCGCGTTCGCCGTGGTGATCGAAGATGCTGAGGATCTCGACGGGCCCGTTGTGGCCGCTCGCGGTGTGCGGGATCATCGTGTCAAAGCTTGCGGCCTTCCCGGCGGGGATGAGCAGCTCGCGCTGGCCGAGGCGCAGGCGCATGACGCCGGTCAGGACGTAGAACCAGTCGCGGCCGGGGTGGGTTCTGGCCTCGGGCAGCTGCGTGTGCTCGGCGATGAGCTGTTTGACAACGACCCGGCCTAAGGGGTCCTCGGGCCGAGTGAGCATCCAGTAGGTCGTGCCGCAGGCATGGTCGCGGCGCGGAGTGATTACGACGTCCTCTTCCTGGTCGGCGACCAGGAGCTCGTCGACGGTCGTGTCCAGCGCGCGGGCGAGCGCAACCAGGTGGTCGATCGCGATACGCCGACCGCCGGTCTCCAGGCGGCTGAGAGTAGATGCGCCGATGTGGGCCCGGCGAGCGAGGTCATCAAGCGACCAGCCGCGCGCTTGGCGCAGGCTGCGCAGCCGCCGCCGAGCGTTGTCCTCCAGTGACTGCTCTTGCGTAATCAGCAAGAGTCTATGCCGCTGACGCAGAACGGGTCTACGGTGAGGCCATGAGCCCCGAAAGAGAGGACCCGCATGACCGAGCCATCAAGAGCGAGCGAGCACGCTGAGCACAGGGCCGCCAGCCAATCGGCCGAGATGTTCGAACCCGAGTCCTGGGACGAGCGATACTCCGGCGAGGAGGACGTGTGGAGCGGCGCACCCAACCCGCAGCTCGTCGCCGAAGCATCCAAGCTCACACCAGGCTCGGCGCTGGATGTCGGCTGCGGGGAGGGTGGCGACGTGATCTGGCTGGCCCAGCAAGGCTGGACGGTCACCGGCGCTGACTTCTCAGAAAGCGGCCTAGCTCGAGCCGCGCGCCACGCCGAGCAGGCCGGTGTAGCCGGCACGGTCGACTGGTGGCAGGTCGACGCGCGGGACTTCGCGGCAGACGGACGCGCATATGACCTGGTGACCACGCACTTTCTGCATCCCCGTGACGGGGGGATGGTCGATGTGGTACGCCGGCTCGCCGAGGCGGTCGCCCCCGGTGGGTATCTGTTCGTTGTCGGGCATGCTCCGCCCGCCGAAACGCTGATCCCGGCCGCTGATCCTCGCCGCCGGGCGATGTTCCTCGCCGAGCAGCTGCTCCCCGGTCTCCCAAACGACTTTGAGACGCTTGTGGTCGAACAACGACCACGATCGGTCACTCGTGAGGGACGCACCGTTGATATCGACGACTCAACCCTGCTCGCCCGACGCCCGGCATAGGCCCAAACTCCATCCCACCCGACTGCGATGGGGTGTCCAACAGATGAACGTCGAGCGCGAACCCCGAAGGCGCACAGACAACTGGTTTCCCGAACCGGCAGCGCTCTGACCGGCCTACTCCTCTAGTAGGGGCGGCCGGGGGCAAAAGCAGTAGCGACGAGGCTCAGACCCTGAGCGACGATGCGGAAGCTGGCTCTCGTGGCGTTCGGACGGGTACGGTCGGTTGGTGCTCATCAACGTGCGGGCGGCTGAAGAACTCGATCAGGTCTTCATTGTCGAGATGGCCCGGGAAGCAAGCATCATTGAGATCGCCCGTTGCCGGCCGCGGACTCCGAGGAGGTCCGCGATGTTTTGCCGCGGGATCTGGCGGCAGCGTTGATCGCTGTGAGCGCAGACGGGGAGCGAGCCGGCGCAGCCTGGTGGCATCAACATGACCCACCCCTCGCCCGCGACAGCCGCGGTCAGCCCCTGCCAGAGCTGGTTGTCGCGGTTCGTGCTGAGGACCGCGGACACGGCATCGGCGACTTGCTGATTGAGGCGCTGACACTCCACGCCGCCACCTACTTTTCAGCGATCGTGCTCAACGTCCACATCAGGAACCCAGCGGCCAGGCTCTACTCCCGCGAGGGGTTCACCGTCTTGGGCAAGGGGCGGGGTCCGCTCGGTGTTTGCATGAGGCGCGACTTGTCGCCTGCTAGCGGCGAGCCGTAAGGCGCCCGGCCGCGTCAACGCCTCGAATCGCAGTGCGCTGCTCGCACGAACTGCTGCTCGCGGGCGTCCGGTCGCTGAGTCTGTTGCCAAGGCTGAATCGGTGGATTATCGTTAGTCTCGGCGGTCACGCCCGCCCGATCCGAGCTCCGCCAGCCCGGCGCTGGACAGGAGCGATAAGGACAAGAGCGGCTCAGCCCTCGCGTGTCAGACAGCCTCGACCATCGTGATCTGCACGGTGGCCCGACGCCGGGACAGCGCCACCGGAGAGGGAACACGATGCCGCATGACAGATTGAAGGCCGCCACCCGAGCTCGCATGGCGGCTACCGGTGAGCCGTACTCGGTCGCCCGCCGCGCCGTACTGGACGAGGAACGACAGGTCGGCTGGTTTGACCTGCGCTACGACAAGAAGGGACTTGACTGGGTCACTGCGCTGCTGGACCCGATTTTCTCTTGGGGACGCCGATCCGGCATCGGCATCGCTCGCGAGGAGCTGCGAGTACGAGGCGCCGAATTTGAGCAGCGGATCCCGCGCACGCACATCAAGGGTGCCTGTCGGATCGAAGTCGACCTGCATGGCACCTCGGGCGTGCATGTCAATCGCGACGGCCGGCTACTGGTCAACGGCGCCAAGAGCGGTCTGGTGAAGCTCACGCTCGACCCACCATGCCGAACGCCGCGCACCCTCAGCACGATGTTTGTCCGGGAAACCGTGCGCACTGTCGTCGTCAGCCTCGTAGACCCCGACGGCTTCCTCGCGGCGCTCGATCTTCCGCCCGAGACATCGTCATCTTTCCCCCACGTGGCAGATCAATGACGGTCTCACGCTCCATACCACGACGGCATGATCGCCGGCCGACACCCGCCACCGTGCTCATCCTCTTCAGCGTCATCGCGGTCATCGCCGCCGAGCGCGACCTTCACCGGCGACCCGCCACGCAGATCCGAGGCTCCAACTCAATCTGGCGCCTGGCCAACCTCAATGCCCTCGGCGCGCTCGCCTACCTCGCGTGGGGACGCATCCAGAACATCGCGCTGTCAGTATGGACGCGGCGCCGGAGGGTGGCCCACCGGCGTTCGCGGGATAACGCTTCAAGAGTTGCGTCGCGCAAACTGCCGAAGCTGTAGCGGCTCGGGGACGTCGCCCCGCGTCCTCAAGAGACCTGCCTTCACGAACCGGCAGCGGTATGGGCGGACTGCTCCTTCGGCGCAGCGGGCGGCAAGAGCAGCAGCTATGCCGAGACGCCCGGGTCGGCGACAATCCAGAAGCGGCTCAGAGGTGTCACGCGACTCGAGCGACTACGCCAGATGGCGACGCGTTCACCGATTCGGTACGCGTCGCCAACGCGTGGTAAGACACAGGATGTTTAGCCCCGAAGAGTCTCGACAGGAAGGTGGTGGGGTTGATCTCTCACCTATGCTGGCCGGGGCGCTGACCTAGTGCGATATTCCGACGCCAGTCTGCATAGCCGCGACGCGATCCCGTCTCGGACGCTCATCAGCAGCCACGCGCTTGGCTGGCGGTCGTTGCTGCTCGACTACCACCGCGACGGCCCGGGCCGTGAGCGGTTTACGACCGGTGCGACGCCTGACCAGACGATCACGGTGATGGTCGAGGGGGTGCAGGAGATCGAGTCTCTCTGCGCCGGGAGATGGCGGCGGTCGACCTACCGTTTCGGGACGGTCGGTTTGACGCCCCCGGGTCAGACCGACGAGCTTCGACGTCAGTTTTGTCCAGGTGCCCCGCCGAACGGCAAGATCAGCCTGTACATCCCGGCCGACGCATTTGGCGGGGCCGCCGCGGGAGCGCGTGGCGACGGTGGCAAGGTTCTGAATGCGCTCGCATTCGAGGACCCGCTGCTCACGCAGATGACGATCGGGCTGCTCCGAGCCGTGCACGCCGAGGCGAGCGAGCTCTATGCCGAGACCGCGGCCCACTGGATCGCCGCCCATCTCGTCGCGCGTCATAGTCCCTGGCGCAGCAATCTCACCGAACGGGACCGGGGCGAGCGAGTCCCGAACCGCCGCCTGCGGGCGACGATCTCATATATGGAGGCTCATCTTGCCGAGCCCCTGTCGCTCGAGGATCTCGCCGCGGTCGCCGGGGTCAGCAAGTTCCACTTCGCGCGGACCTTCCGAGACGGCACGGGCGTCCCACCTCACGCGTTCCTCCTCGGGCTGCGGTTGCGTCACGGACGGCGTCTACTGGCCGTCAGCGACGAACCGGTCGCACAGATCGCCAGAAGCTGCGGCTTTCGTACCGCCGCACACTTCACCGCGCGATTCGGCCGCGAGTTTGGGGTTACGCCCACCGCCTACCGTGACCGATGATGCTGGTCAGAGGACCCGTCGGTTCTTGCTCTATGTGATCGAAAATTTGCTTGAGCGACGGTCCCTCGCCGGGGGCTCAGCTAGGTTCACGCCTTTTCAGCGAAAGGGACGGGCTGATGAGCATCAAAAATGACGCGACGTTCTTGATCGGCGGTGAGCTTGAGGTACACCGTCTCGGCTTCGGGTCGATGCGGCTGACCGGCGAGGGGATCTGGGGCGTGCCGCAGGATCCCGACGAGTGCCGCCGGGTGCTGCGCCGCGCAGTCGAGCTCGGCGTTGACTTCATCGATACCGCCGACTCTTACGGCCCCTACGTGACCGAGGAGATGATCGGTGAGACGCTTGCCCCATATGACGGGGTGACGGTCGCGACCAAGGCCGGACTGACACGGGTGATGCCTGACATCGGCAAGGGCCCCGCGGCGTGGCCGCCGGTGGGCCGGCCCGAATATTTGCGCCAGGAGTGCCTGATGAGCCTGCGCCGGCTCAAGCTCGACACGATCGAGCTCTGGCAGCTTCATCGCATCGATCCCAAAGTTCCACGGGAGGAGCAGTTCGGTGTGCTGCGCGATTTGCAGCAGGAGGGCAAGATCCGCTTCGTCGGACTCTCGCAAGTCACCGTGGAGGAGATCGAGGCGGCCCGGGAAACCGTGAAGATAGTCAGCGTGCAGAACCGCTACAACCCCGGGGAGCGTGGTTCGGAGGAGGTGCTGAGCTACTGCGAGAAGCACGGAATCGCCTTCATTCCCTGGGCCCCGCTGGCTCAAGGTGGACTCGGCGACGACGGGCCGCTGGCGGACATCGCACGTGACCGAGAGGCGACCGTCGGTGCCATCGCGCTTGCGTGGCTGCTGGCGCACTCCCCGTGCATGGTTCCGATCCCGGGCACGAGCAAGGTCGCCCACCTTGAGGAGAACCTCCGCGCGCTGGAGATCAAGCTCACAGAAGCCGAACTACACACCATCGAGAAGGCAGCACGATGATTCTCCGCTACAGCGAGATCGGCGATGGAGACCCGGTCGTGCTGCTGCACTCGCGCCCCGCGGACCGCACCCAGTGGGAGCCGCTGGCCGAGCTGTTCGCGGCGGCCGGATACCGCGTCCTCTGCCCCGATCTGCCGGGGTTCGGTGAGAGCCCAGTGCACACCACCGGGCCCGCCGCACCATGGGATGACGTCAGCGAAACCCTCGACGAGCTCGGAATCGACCGAGCCTTCTTCGTCGGGAACTCGTTCGGCGCGCAGACCGCCTTACAGGTTGCCGCAACCCACCCTGAACAAGCGAGCGGCCTGTGCGTGATGGGTTACCGACGCCATGATCAGCCGCCGACCGACCGCCTGCAGCAGGCGTGGGACGAGGAAGCCGCGGCGCTCACGCGCGACGATCTTGACGCCGCGGTGGAGGCCGGCGTGCGTGCTTGGCTGTCTCCCACCGCACGGCCCAGCGAGAAAGAGACGCTGCGACGCGCGCTACGCAACAACCTCACCCGCCGACAAGAACCACAGACCGACAAGCAAGCACCCGACCCGCTGAACAGCTCCGGCTGGGCGAAACAAGTCCAAATGCCGGTGCGGATCCTGCACGGTGCTGAAGACATGCCCGACTTCCTACAGGGCGCCGAGACGCTCCGGAATGCGCTTGACGCCCCTGAGGTCACGATCGTGCCTGAGGCGGCCCACCTCATCCCGCTCGATCAGCCAGTCGCGGTCGCCACCGTCGCGCTGCAGATGCTGCGTGGGACAACGGCCTCATCACCCGACTGACTCCCCCAATCACGAATCCGCGGCAGTCTTCAATGGCTGCTGCTCGGCCCCGAACCCGGCAGTGCTGCAGCCAGCCGCGAGGTCGCTGGGTTGGCGACGAAGGATCGGCGCACCTTGCTCGGACGGCCGCGAGGCGAGGCCTTCTCGGCTCCCGCCAACGATCGCTTACCGGGACAGCGCGTTGGCGTCGTCGTCTGATTCGTTGACGGGTGATGCCGGGGTCGGAGGAGCCCCATGCTGGACGAGGATCTCGTAGCGGATGAAGGCTGATTCGCGATGGAACGGCTGTTGGGTATTGACGCTCGTGGCGTCCCCGTGCCCGGCGCCGACGACGTAGCTGCGCATCGCCTCGATGTCATCCCAGATCGAGAAGGTCGACACGATGAGCGATGGCCAGGCCAGTGCCGCCCCGAAGCTCATCGCCGAGTTCTGAAGGGCGGCGCGCTCGGCTCGCGCGCTGGCCCGGAGGAACGCCGGGGCACGCGTCGGCTTGAGGTGACCGAGCGTCAGCACCGCGGCGCGACCGCCCTTGAGCGGCCGCTCGCCCTTCGGTAGGCCTGGATGCGCTGACCAACTCCCTACGACCCGGATCGGCGCGAGGAGCACCCAGAAGTCGTCGGGTGCGTGCTCGCTCTCCCACTGCTCGAAAGCGTCTCGGTTGTCCCAGGCGGCAATCCACGCATGACCGTAGAAACGCGGGGGCCGGTAGGCAGACGGTGTCAGCGGCGCGAGCATCATGGGTTGGCCATTGATAAGGCCTGGAATCTCGCGAGGGCGCCGCATCGCCTGGCGTAGCCCGGAAACCGTCGAGGATCCGGCGAGATGCACTGAAGTGACCATGCGGTATACCGTACAGTATGATCTGGTAATGGCAAGACGCCCCACGACGCCACGGCTGTCCGCCGCCGACCGCCGCCAGCGCCTTGACCACGCTGCCGAGGACCTGTTCGCTCGAGATGGCTTTCTTGCTACGTCGGTGGAAGACATCGCCCACGCCGCCGGCGTGACAAAACCGGCGTTCTATCGCCACTACGAGTCAAAGCACGAGCTCGTCGCAGGGCTTCTCGCCCGACATCGAGACGGCCTGGCGATGGCGCCGCTCACCGCGCTCACCGAGACCGCCGGCCTGCCTGTCGAGCAGCGACTCCGCGCGATGCTCGACGCCTGGTTTGACCACCTTGACGCCCATCCGATCGCATTGCAGATTCTGCATTCGCGCTCTGGCGACCCCGAGATCGATGCCGTCCTCGACGCGCTGCACGACCATCAACGCGCCGCGGACGCAAACCTGCTCGCCGAGTTCGCCATCTCGCCGATCCCCGACGCCGACCTGATTGCCCGCGGCGAGATTGTCCGGGCGACTCTCAGCAGCCTGGCGCTCCGCGTCGCCGACGGCGACCTCGAACGCACAACCGCCATCAACGCCATCATCCATACCGTCCTAGGACTCCTCGCGCCGAGAGTCGTCAGTCTTAAATGAACGGAGTCCGCCGACAGTGCCCGTGCCGGATAGACGAACGTCGACCGGGCGTGCCGGCGGCGCCGGTCGGGATCAGCACCCAGAAGGCGGGGGGCTGTCCCAACAGACCCGTCCGGCGAAGCGCCCGGTGGGGGCGACAGACAGGACACCGCAAACGGCCCGAACCCGCCTGCGCCGAGAGCACCGCTTTCACGAACAGGCAGGCATCTGGTCAGGCCGTTCCGTCGAGGCGGTCGGACGCAAAAGCAGCACTGACCACGCTCGGCCCGGGTCAGCACGCAGTGGGAGCGGGCGAGTTCCCCCGGGTCGTGGTTAGCTGGGCCCCAAGCTGTCGTGGCTGCCGTGGTTGTGTTCTTGCCAGAGAAGCTTGATGCGAGCGTCGTGAAGCTGTATGAGCTGCTGGTGAGCTTCGAATGCGCTGTCGCCTGGGATCTCGTCAACGTAGGCCTCGTCGTGAGCGCCGACCGCGAAGCAGGTCGGCCAGAAGTACTCGCCGTGGACCTTGGTGACCCGCAACGCTGGCAGCAGGCGGTGGGGCGTGACGCGCAGGATGTTCGGACCGTTTTCTGCGTACACGCTCCCGTTGGAGGCGCGTTGCAGCACCGAGCAGCCGCCGCCACTCTGGCGAGCTCCGCTGCCAGGCCCGACTTCGTGCGCTCGCCCGTTGGGGGTGACCTGCCAAACAGACCAGCCGTTGACGCAGGAGACGTCGACATCCCCGTGGCCATCAACGGCGATATCCCCCAGACCGTCGAGACTGCCGTGCACCGGTGCCATGGCCGCGACATCCCGCACAGGCTCCAAGGTGCCGTGGTCGGTGAGGCGCAACAGTTGTCGGAAGGTCGCGATATACAGCTCCCCGCCAGGAGAGACCGCGATCGAGGGTCCGGCGTTCTGCCGCGCTGTCCCCAGGGGCGCTGACCGCGCCGGCGTGCCGCCGGCGATCCGCCGGGTCAGACGACCGTTGCCGGCGATGGTCTGGATGATGCCGGTCGAGCTGATCACGCGTACCCGGCCGCCGTCGACCAAATACAGGCTGCCCCTTGGCGAGAACGCCAGCCCGGAGACCGTGGAGAGCTCAGCCCGCAGCGCCGAGCCACCGTCGCCGGAATCCCCGGAGATGCCGGTTCCGGCGACCACCCTGAAGCGGCCGTCCTTGAGCCGGACCAGCACGCGATGACGAGCGACATCAGCGACATACAGCGCGCCGGTCGGCCCGACCGCCAGAGCTCCAGCGACGTCGAGGCTGGTCAGCGCTCCGGTAGGAAGAGCACCGGTCGCATCCTCACCGTGAGCGGCTCGAGCGCGCCCCTGCGCGCCGATCAACCACACGAGCGCAGCACCAACGAGCACCAGGAGGAGGACGATCGCTGCCCGGATCGCCCACCGCCGACGGCGTAGACGCCGCGCTTCGCGGAACAAGGCCTCCTCATCGATCGGCTGAAGAGCCCGCGCGTCGTCACTGACCGCAGTTTCCTTGACCACGGTCACGCGCATGGTGCTAGCTTACCTGTCACCATGTGGGAGAGCAAGATCGACCCGTCAGACCCCGCCCCGCTCTACCTACAGGTCGCGGCTGAGATCCGCCGAGCCATCGCTGACGGCGAGGCCACTCGCGGCGATCGGCTCCCACTCGCAAGGGATCTTGCCACCGTCCTGCAGGTCAACACCAACACCGTCCTGCGCGCTCTCCGGACCCTACGCGACGAAGGCCTGCTCGACTTCCGGCGCGGCCGCGGAATCACCGTCACAGGAACCCCGCAACGAGGCGTCCTAATGCGACACATCAACGAACTCGTCGATTACGCCCGCACAAACGGCTACCGCCGCGACGAACTGATTACCCTGATCAACGACGCACCCTGGCCGCGAACGAGCAACTGCTGATTCGCCCGGCGCAGACTGCGGCTCGCACCAACCGGCAGCGCTCTCGCAGGACTACTCCTCTTGGATGCCCGGCGGCAGGAGCAGCAGCGGCGGGGCTCAGACCTCGGTTGGCGACCAACCAGCAGCGACGCTGTAGGTCGCCTGACGCCTACTTTCCGCGCAAGCCGAGACAACCGTCCGCGAACCCGTGATGTCCGTCGGAGCAGGCAAGCAGGTCTGCGCTTCCCGACCGTTGCCGTTGCGGGATCGGCGTCCGTGTTTCCGCCGCCGCGGCCCAGACGGCCCTATCAGGCGGAAACCGCGAGTCGCAGGGGAAACAGCGAACACTGCAAAGGAGCCTCAGACCGCATGGCGGACCGAACCGGCGTGCGGGCAGAGCAAGGGGCGTGATGGGTCAGACGTAGGGCGCGTACCGGTGGTGGAGCATGAGGTCGTTGCCGTCTGGGTCTGAAAAGAAGGCCATGTGGCAGACGCCGGTATCGAACGTGTCGCCGGCGAACTCCACGCCCTTGGCCTCGAGCTCAGCGCGAGTTGCGGCGACATCGTCGCGCCCGAGCGCCCACGGGTTACCCTTCTGGGCGACGAACAGCATCCCCATCTTCTCGGGCTCCCAGATGCCGAAGCACGTTCCGCCAGCCCACTGCTCCTAGTGACCGTGCTCGTCGGGGCGAAGGCCGAGCGTGTCCCGGTAGAAGCCGCGGGCACGGTCGGCGTCCTGCGAGGGGATGCCGATGAAGTCGAGTCGGGTGATCATCGTTGCGGTATACCCGCCAAAGCGGTCGGAAGTGGTCTCAGGGCCGCCACGACGTACGCTCACTGCCCACAGCGGAGGCCCAAGAAGAACCGAGATCCAACCTGGTCGCGGGGGGGTCTCCTGCAAGGCCATCGGCGCCGCGCAGCACCCGGGTGCACGCCGGAGCAGGTCATTCGGCGCCGTGCCCGCCAGACCCTCGTCCTCGGCCAAAGCGGCAGCCTGCGTTCGGCGTGGGGACGCTTCCCCAACCACGAAGCCGCAGGGCTACGCTGGGCTGCCGGTTCGGGCTGCTGACCGCTGAGAGCAGCAGTCCGCGTCCATAGCGGTGCTCGGGCGACTTTGCAGAAGCCGCGCAAGGGAGGGTTCATGCCGGTTCGGCGAGGGCCTCTGCGGTCTTCACGGTTCCCGCGGTACGGCCGGGCGCGGTCTGGTAGCTGCAGTAGAGATTGGTGTGGGCGATCACCAGCTCGGGCGGGGGTGCGCCCCACGCGGTTTGGTCCTCTGTGGTGTGCGCGTCGCTGACCAAGACAGCGTCATACCCGCGCGACAGCGCACCATGCAAGGTCGAGCGGATACAAGCATCAGTCTGCGCGCCGGACACGATGAGCCGGCCAATAGCGCGACCAGCGAGCACCGCCTCAAGCTCCGTGGCTTCAAACGCGTCGCCATAACTCTTCTCGATGAGCGGCTCGGCGTCGCCGCGATCGAGCTCAGGGACCAACGCCCACGGTTCGCTGCCGCGCGAGAGGTCCTCGTCAAAATGCTGCACCCAGATGACCGGTACGCCCCCGCGGCGAGCTCGCTCAACAAGCGTCTTGATGTTCGAGACGACGTCATCTCGCTGATGGGCTTCAGCCACGACGCCCACCTGAACATTGATGACCAGAAGCGCTGTGTTGGGCCGGGAGATCAACGTCGTCATGGCCTGGACGCTACCTCCCGGCTGCGGTCTACGGAAGGGATAGACCCACTGCGGCGACGATGCGGAAGCGGTCATGGGCGGGTCACGGATCCACGCCCCGTCCGGCGATCGGCCCGAGACGGCGGTCCCCGCTAACGACCGTTCGCGGACCGGCGGCCCTCAGCCCAAGGTCGGATCCGTCCGAGGTGCCTGTCAATCTCCAGATCGTCCTCAGAGCAGGACGTTAGTCGCGGCGTGCTCGAATTTTCCGTCCGAGCCATATGCAGAATGCTTAATGGCCCCCCCTTGGGGTCTCGTTCTGGCAACCCGCGACGAGCAGAGGAAGGAGGTGATGTAGATGTCTAAGCGCGCTACGGGCAGCCGCCCGGCTCCCAAGCCCGCCGGCCCTTACAAGTCGGCGGCGACGGGGCACTTCGTGTCGAAGCACTACGCGACGACGCACCCCAAGACGACGTACAAGCTGGGCAAGGGCAAGTAGGTAGGAGCGGCACGAGGCCGCTCTCTACCTGGATACGTCCGAGTCGCCGCGTCCGCCTAGACAACGATGCGCGGCGGCTCGGACTTCTAACACACCGAGTCGGGTTCATGCCTCACGGATGGAGCCCAGAAAGGATCGCGTGATGGGGTTCGAGCTCCAATACACCGACCAGCACGGCCGCCACGTCTCGCAGCAGCAGTGGATCGAAGGCATCAAGGACCAGGCGATTCACAACGCTCTCGTGGGCGTCGAGGAGGACGTTCACCGGGAGGTCGCCGCGCTGCGATCCCCGAGCACGGCAGGACCCCGACGATCAAGACGAAGATCGTCGGCAACCGCCTGCAGTCTGAGATCACCGGGTGCTGCGAGAGCATCCAGGTCAGGGCGCAGCAGATCGCTACACGCCAGGCCTAGACGATCTCGTAGCGGCAGAGGTCTGCCGATCTGGCCATCGCCGGCGACGTCGGATAGTCGCCGGCGATGGAACCCCTGAAAGACGCTCGCTCCGGCCCCGTAATGAGCATGGAGCACCCACAGCAGTCCCCAACCGCCTACGCGTCGCAGCACGGCTCACAGGCAACCTGGCCATCCTCGTGGAGGCCATCGTCCATCTCATCCGAGCCCTGGCGGGTCTGTGATGAGCACTCGATCCTCACGTTGCCGGTCACCGCCTGGCGGCGCGGCGTAGGGCTGTCCCGCGAACGATCGTGTACCGGGACACCGACAGCCGTCAATTCGTAGCCTCGGCTCCGTGATGGATTCACAACCCAGGGTCGAGCTGTACACCGAGCGGCTTGTACTTCGCCCCATCACGCAGCGAGACCTGCCCGCAGTCGTCGCGGGGTGCAGTAACCCACTCGTCGCCCGCTTTATCCCGCTTCCTGAGCCGTATACGGACGTCGAGGGGCGGGAGTGGATCGAGACCGCACCCGAGCGATGGCAAGCCAACGCAGAGGTGTCCTTCGCCGTGACCAGGCCCGGCGTCGGCAAGTGCCGGGGCGTCGCCACGGTTCGGCTGCGCGACGGTGGCTCGGTGGGCTACTGGTTGGCCGAAGGCGCGCGTGGTGAGGGATTGATGGCCGAGGCAGTCGCCGCGCTCGTCCGGTGGGCTGCCACTGAGCACGGAGTGCGAGAACTCATCCTCACCACCCATCCAGCCAACCGAGCGTCCCAACGAACCGCGCTGAACGCGGGCTTTTGCCGCGCCGGCATGACGACGTCGGCTCGCCCCTACCGCGACGGACAAGCGGAGTCTGTCCTTTTCAGGTGGACCGCTTCGTCAACCACGATGCCGCGGCTCGACTAGGCGGCCCTGGCCGCTACGGCGTGTCAATAGACGATCGTCTACCGGACGCCGGTCACGGCGGCCCCCGGGCATGCTCAGGACGCTGGCAGCGCGTCCAGCCAACCATCTCGTGGTTGTGCGCCAGTGACGAGGTCAGCCACGATCGCGGTGACGTTGTCGCGGCTTCCGCAGGCGAGCGCCGCATCAACCAGCCGATGGACGGCGAGCTCAGCGTTCGGAATGTTGAGCAGCCCGGCGATCTGACCATCGGTGAGGTAGTCGCTGACGCCGTCTGAGCACAGCAACAACCGATCACCCAGACGAGCGGGGAGGCTCTTCAGCGGTGACAAGGGGCGTACGGCCCCGTCGAGCGCCTGGAGGACGACAGAACGCTGAGGGTGGCGCTGAGCGTCTCGCTCGGTGAGTGCGCCCCGGTCGATGAGCTCCTGTACCAGGCTGTCATCACGGGTCAGGAGACGCAGCTCACCGCCGCGCAGTAGATAGGTGCGTGAGTCGCCGATGTTCGCGACGAGGTAGGCGCCGTCGTTGCTGAGCGCGACCGCCGTCAACGTGGTGCCCATCCCGACGTGACGCGCGTCGCAGGTCATCGCGAAGGCGATGACGTCGTTGGCGTCGGCCACCGCAGCGGTGAGCTCTTGCTCCAGCGGATAGACGAGACGGCGCTTGTCCAGGCCGATCATCTTCAAGATCGCGAGCCCGCTCGCGACTTCACCCGCGGCCGCGCCGCCAACCCCGTCGGCGACCGCGATCAGTCGGGGTGACGCAAACGCGGCGTCCTCGTTGTTCTCCCGCAGGCCGGCCTCGCTCTGAACCGTCGCCTCCAGTATCAACACAGGCATGCCCGGCACGCTACTGAGGCGCGGCAAGTCACGGAGGTTTGGTGGACGCCCGATAGACGATCGTCTTCCGGGACACTATGGGTGCACGCTGCACCCATAACGCGCTACGCTCAACCCATGACCCGGGTCATTCAGGTACGCGACGTTCCCGAAGATGTCCACGATGCGCTGACCGCCGCTGCGCGAGCGCGGGGCTTATCGCTCACGAGATTCATGCTTGGTGAGCTGGAGCAGCTCGCCAGGCAGTCTCAGATCACCAGCGAGAACGCGCAGGTCGCGCGCCGCACGCAAGCAACGGTCGGCGTCGTCGTCGGCCGCGACGCGATCCTCGCGGCCATTCACGAGGGCCGAGATAAGTGATCGTGGTCGACGCCGGGGTCGTCGTCGCTCTCCTGGTCGGCGACCTTGACCCTGAGCGCGTCGGAGCGCAAGGGCTCGCGGCTCCCCACCTGGTCGACAGCGAAGTCACCAACGCGCTGCGGCGCCTTGTCCTGCATGGTGACCTGACCGAGGAGCAGGGTCAGGCGGCGATCGACGGCTTTCTCAGGCTCACGCTCACTCGGTACGCTGCCCACCCGCTGCGGAGCAGGATGTGGGAGCTGCGCCACAACCTCAGCGCCTATGACGCCACCTATCTGGCCCTCGCCGAGCAAACCGGCGCAAGCTCGCTGCTGACCACGGACGCCCGCCTCGCCCGCGTGCCCAACCCGCGCTGTCTCGTCGAGGTCCTGTAGTCGGCCAGCAGACGATCGTCTACCGGGCGGTGTGAGCAGCCTCGGTTACACGTAGTTCTGGGTGGAGGACGCGCTCAGCCGAGGTGGTGCAGCTCAGC
>CAXTTD010000032.1:0-7876 GCA_964246945.1 uncultured Solirubrobacteraceae bacterium
GGTTTTGGAATGGCCGCAGGTCCCCGAGATCGAAGATCGCTCCCAGGTCGACGTAGAAGCCCTCGGCCCGCTGCCCGGCAAATACCCTCCCGCCCTGCGACGTGGTAGTGACCGCGGCCTCGGCCAGCGGCGCGTAGTCGACGTTGCTCAGCCCCGGCGCGCCGTGCCCGGGGTGGGGGAGGAACAGGTTCCACAGGCCGCGCTCGCGCGCCCGCTCCTTGAGGTCGCGCCACACGCAGGCCGCATCGCCCCGGGCGGCGTGCAGCCGTGAGCCCGCATCGGGCGCGATCAGCGTCGCGGGGTCCACCCGCACCGCCATGCCGTCGGCGGCGAGCACCGCGAGCGCTCGTTGGGCGATCGCCACCTGGCCGAACGCCGTCGGATGGATGCGGTCGACCATCACGTGGTTGCGCGCCCCGAAGTCCGCGAGGTCGACCACCAGCGCTCCGCAGGCGGCGGCGTTGTCGGCGATCGCCGCGCGCAGCGCGGCCACCCCCTGCGCGGGTGGGCGGCCGAGCGCGAGCGGGGGCATCAGCGTGAGCACCCGGGTGCAGCGAGCGGCCAGGAAGCCGAGCGCCTGCGCGTGGCCGGCGGTGAAGGTCTCGAGCGTGAAGCCCGGGCGGCGCACGTCGTTGACCCCGATATACAGGCAGCCGAGGTCGTAAGGTCCGTCCGGGTCGGCCGCCCGTGCGGTGAACGCCGGCAGCTGCTCGTCGAGCACCCCGTCGAGGGTCGCGCCGTCGACCGCGTACCCGGTGTAGGGCAGCCCGAGGCCGCGTGCGGTCCACAACGCCCACGACTGCAGGGCGACGCCCTGCTGCAGCTCGCCTCCGGCGTTGGTGATCGAATCGCCGAACGCGAGCACGCCGAGATGGGGGGTGCCGGACGCCACCGGCGGCGAGGCTAGCCTCGGCGCCGCGATCGAGAATGCCTCCGGCTGGCGCGCCGGTGACCTGATAACAATGGCTTGATGCTCGACGCACCCGCCAGGGACGGCCGCGCCGATGTCGCGTACGCCGCCGGGGACCTCGCCCAGCGCCTGCCGCCCCCGCTCGCGCCGCTCGCCCATCTCGCCTACAACTACCGCTTCGCGTGGCTGCCCGGCGCGCTCGAGCTGTTCGCCGGCCTCGACCCTGAGCGCTTCGCGGCCTCCGGGCAGAACCCGGTGCGTCTGCTCGGGGAGCTCTCCGGTCGCCGGCTCGCCGCCCACGCGCAGGACGGGGAGCTCGTCGCGCGGGCCGAGGCGCTGCTCGCCGCGGTGCGGACCGACCTCGAGCGTCCGTATGCGCAAGGGGTCGCCTCGCCCGAGCGACCGGTCGCCTTCCTGTGCTCGGAGTACGGGGTCCACGTCTCGCTGCCGGTCTACTCCGGGGGCCTCGGGGCGCTCGCCGGGGACATCCTCAAGGAGGCCTCCGACCGCGCGCTGCCGATGGTTGCCGTCGGTCTTATGTACCGCAAGGGGTACTTCCGCCAGCGGATCGACGCCGGCGGCTGGCAGCACGAGTACTGGGTGGAGACCGATCCCGAGCGGCTGCCCGCGGCGCTCGTGACCGCCGACGGGGGCGACCCGCTCACGGTGGCGGTGCCGATCGGCTCGGGAACGGTCACCGCTCGGGTGTGGCGCGTGGACGTCGGGCGGGTGCCGCTGTACCTGCTCGACTCCGACTGCCCGGAGAACGACGCGCTCGGGCGCTGGATCACCGGCCGGCTCTACGACGGCGATCCGCAGACGCGCCTCGCCCAGTACGCGCTGCTCGGCGTCGGCGGCATCCGTGCGCTTCGGGCGATGGCGATCGACCCGCACGTCATCCACCTCAACGAGGGCCATGCCGCGCTCGCCCCACTCGAGCTCGGCCGTGGCGGGGCGGACGGAGCGGGATCGACGCTCGCGGAGCTCGTCGACCGCGCCCGCGCCCGCACCGTGTTCACCACCCACACCCCGGTTCCCGCGGGCAACGACAGCTACGCCCCGGAGGAGATCGAGTCCGCACTCGGTGCCCTCGCCGGGGAGCTCGGCTGCGAGTCCGCGGAGCTCGTCGCGCTCGGCCGGGGGGCGGGGGAGTCCGACGCCGCGACGCCGTTCGGGGTCACCCAGGCGGCGCTGCGGCTCAGTCGCGGGGCCAACGCGGTGAGCGCCCGTCACGGCGAGGTCGCCCGTGAGATGTGGCGCGAGGCCCTATGGCCGCAGCGCGACGCCGGAGAGGTGCCGATCGGTCACGTCACCAACGGCGTGCACGTGCCGACCTGGCTCGGAACCCCGATGCGTGAGCTGCTCGACGCCCATCTCCGACCCGACTGGCTCGACCACCAGGCCGACCCCGAGACGTGGGCGCCGGTGGACGCGATCCCCGACGCGGAGCTGTGGGCGGCGCGCAACCGCCAGCGGGCCGACCTCGTCGAGTTCGTGCGCAACCGCAGCGTCGCCGACCGGCTCGGGCGCGGCGATCTACGCGGCTACGTCGACGCCGCCGCCCGGGCGTTCGATCCCACGGTGCTCACCATCGGCTTCGCTCGGCGGGTGGCTACCTACAAGCGCCTGGACCTGCTCATTCGCGATCCTGAGTGGACGTTCGCGCTGCTCGGCGGCGAGCGCCCCGTGCAGGTGGTGCTCGCCGGCAAGGCCCATCCCCGTGACGAGGAGGCCAAGCGCGCCCTGCAGTCGCTGTTCGGGATGAAGGCCGCCCAGGTGATCGGCGAGCGCGTCGTGTTCCTCGACGACTACGACCTGGCCAGCGGCGCCCAGCTCGTGCGCGGCTGCGACGTATGGCTCAACGTGCCTCGGCCGCCGCTGGAGGCGAGCGGCACGAGCGGCATGAAGTCGGTGTTCAACGGCGGCCTGCAGCTCTCGGTGCTCGACGGCTGGTGGGCCGAGGCCCACGCGGCCCCCGGCGAGCAGGGCTGCGCGAACGGCTGGGCGATCTCCGGCGAGGTCGATTCAGACCACCCCGCCCAGGACGAGCGCCACGCGGCGGGTCTGCACGATCTGCTCGAGCACGAGGTGGTGCCGACCTACTACGAGCGCGACGGGGCGGGTGCGCCCGGGCGCTGGCTTGACATGGTCCGCTGTTCGATGCGGACGCTTGGTCCGATGTTCTGCGCGACGCGGATGGTCGCCCAGTACGCGGAGGAGCGCTACCGCGCCTGATCCGGGCGCCGGGCGACCCGGACGCTCATCCGCATCGTGAACACGGTCCGGTCCTCGCGGTCGCGCAGCGTGCCCCGCACCGTGAGCGTGCCCCGGTCGGGCTTGCGCGCCGAGGGTGTGACCTCGAGCACCTCGACGGCTCCGCGCAACTCGTCGCCGGCCCGCACCGGGGTGTGGAAGCTCACCTCGGAGAACCCCTGGCCGCCGAGGTTGGCGAACGCGCCGAGGAAGTGATCAACGCACAGCCGGGAGAACATCGCCCCGGTGTGCCAGCCGCTGGCGATAACGCCGCCGAACGGGCTGGCGGCGGCCGCCGCGTCGTCGACGTGGAACGGCTGCGGGTCGTAGCGCCGAGCGAACGCGAGCAGCTCGTCGGCGTCGACCACGACGCTGCCGAGCTCCATCGTCTCCCCGGCATGGGTGTCCTCGAGGTAGCGCACCCGGCCATCCAACCAGACCCGCCCACCGGGTAGCGTGTGGACGATGACCGAGCTGATGCGTCGCTCCGCCGTCGAGCTCGCCGGGCTGGTGCGGGGGCGCGAGCTGTCCGCGCGGGAGCTCGTGCAGGCCTCGCTGGAGGCGATCGAGGCGCACGAGCCCGCGGTGAACGCGTTCACGTTCGTCGCCGGCGAGCAGGCGGTCCGAGACGCCGAGCGCGTCGACGCAACGCTCTCGGCGGCCGATGAGGAGGAGCGGCCGTTCGCCGGCGTGCCGATCGCGATCAAGGACAACCGGGCGGTCGCCGGCATGGGACTCACCATGGGCAGCGACCTGTTCGGCGACTTCGTCCCCGCCGTCGACGCGTTGGTGGTCGCCCGGCTGCGCGAGGCGGGCTTCGTGATCGTCGGCAAGACGACCCTGCCCGAGTTCGGGATCCTCCCCACCACCGAATCCCGCCGGTTCGGGCCGACCGCGAACCCGTGGGCGCTCGACCGTACTCCCGGGGGCTCGAGCGGCGGATCGGCGGCGGCGGTCGCCGCGGGCATGGTCCCGATCGCCCACGGCAACGACGGCGGCGGCTCGATCCGGATCCCCGCCGCCTGCTGCGGCCTGGTCGGCCTGAAGCCCGCGCGCGGCCGGGTGTCGGTCGGCCCCGACGCGGGCCATTCGTTTCTCGTGAGCGACGGCGTGCTCACCCGTGACGTGCGCGACTCCGCGGCGGTGCTGGACGTGCTCGCCGGCTACGAGGCGGGTGACGCGACCTGGGCGCCGCCGAGTCCCGCCCCGTTCCTCGACGCCCTCGGACGCGACGCGACCGCCGGGCCGCTGCGGATCGCGCTCGTCCTCGACCCGGCGCTCGACGGCCCGTCAGAGGACCCCGCCCGGCCTGCGGTGGCGCCGGACCGTCGGCAGGCCGCCCGCGACGCCGCCGCGCTGCTCTCGGGGCTCGGGCACGACATCGTCGAGGTCCCGGCGCCATGGACGGGGCTCGGTCTGCTGGACACATTCACCGCGGCGTTCGGTCCGCTGAGCGCGACCGGGGTCGCCGCGGGCGGACGCCTCGCCGGTCGCGAGCCGACCGCGGATGACGTCGAGCCGCTCACCTGGGAGATGTACGAGCTGGCGCGCCGCCAGAGCACGCTCACCTACCTGCAGGCGCAGAACGGGCTCGAGGTGGCCGCGCGCCGTCTCGTCTCGTTCATGCTCGACTTCGACGCGGTGCTCACCCCGGCGCTCGCCAGCGCCCCGGTGGCCACCGGCGAGATTCACGGTCGCGGTCCGGACCCACTCGAGCACTTTCGGCGCTCGGCGGACTTCACCCCGTTCACCGCGATCGTCAACGTCACCGGCCAGCCCGCGGTCGCGGTGCCGCTCTACGTGGACGGGAACGGCCTGCCGCTCGCCGTCCAGCTGATCGGACCACCGGCCGGTGAGGATGTGCTCATCGGACTCGCCGCCCAGCTGCAGCGCGCGCACGATTGGACCGACCGCACGCCGGTCGGGTTGCCGGCTTCATAGAATGGCCGAACCGTCGCCCCGGTAGGGCGGCCCCCGTTTCGTCAGCGAACTCAGAAGCGAAGGGATCCGACACACCCATGGCCTACGTCATCGCGGAGCCGTGCATCGGCACCAAGGACAACTCGTGCGTCGAGGTCTGCCCGGTCGACTGCATCCACCCCACGCCCGACGAGCCCGACTACGGCAAGGTCGAGATGCTCTACATCGACCCCGAGGAGTGCATCGACTGCGACGCCTGCGTCGAGGCCTGCCCGGTCGACGCCTGCTTTGCCGAGGACCAGCTGCCCGACGAGTGGCAGAAGTACGCGCAGCTGAACTCGGACTACTACAAGAACTGAGGGCCCTCGGCTCCCGGCTCGGCTCGAGCCGGGCGGTGCGTTCTGCGCCGCGCTGCCCCACCCGGTCATTCACCATCCGGAGATGCGCGACCACTCACACCGTTCCGCTGCGGAGACGGTGACCCGTGACGGGGTGACGATGCACTTCGACTGGGTCGAGTGCCCGCTCGGGCTGTTCACCGGAGCACTGCACGACGCCGGTTCGTGATCGAGGAGTTGCGCGAGCCTCGGCTGTCGGCGCCGGCCGCCGCGCGCCGGCCGCCGCGCGGGGGGGCCCGCCGCACGCCGGGCGTGGGGCCTCGACGCGCCCGGCGGGGGTGCCGGGGGGGGGGGGCCGAAGAACGCCGTTCTTCCTGCATCTACGCGCCCGGCTTCGGTGACTGGCGGTGGCTACGTCTCGCCGCCGGGCGCCTCCCGTCGGCCGGGTAGCGTCTCGCTGCCCAAGTGCGTGTCGTGCGCCCGGCATCCGCCCGGTCATCGCGTCCACCTCGACTTCCCGACTTCCCTCTCATGGCTCGACGGCCGGGGCGAGGCGTGCGCACGTTCTGCACGCCAGCCATCACGATCGCTCACGGATGGTCGGGAGCGTCGCTGGTTGGGCGATAGTGCGAGCGCGAAGTGCGTGGCGGTCTTTCGAACGGCCGCGGCGGACCTTTGAGGCCACCCGTGCGCGCGCCTTCAACGATTGGCCTCGAAGCGGCGCTGAGCCGACCTTTGAGATCACGCGTCCGTCCCTGCGTCTGTGTGTCCGCAAAGGTCCGCGCGGTACTGCGCCGTGCCGTCCACTTCCCACGCCACGCCGTGCTAAGGCCACGGCCACTGTACCTGACGTGCTGACGAGCACGGTGAAGGGGCGTGGGTACGCTGGACTCGGTGCGCGCGATGGTTCTCGGAGTCAACGGCGTGAGCGGGCGCGCGATCGCCGCGGAGCTCTGTCGCCGGGGCTGGGAGGTGCTCGGCACGGGTCGTGACCTTGGGCGGTTTCCGGCGCCGCTGCGCGACCGCGGGGTCCGGTTCGTGCGCGCGGACCGTCACGAGGACGGCGACCTCGATCGGGTGCTGGGGGCGGGCGCTGACGTGGTCGTTGATTGCCTCTGCTACACCGCGGGCCACGCCCGGGAGCTGCTCACGTACCGTGGATGCTTCGGGTCCGCGGTGGTGCTGTCCAGCAAGGCCGTGTACGTCGACGATCAAGGTCGGCACTCGAACAGCGAGGCGTCGCCCCGGTTCGACGGCCCCGTGCGCGAGCGCCAGCGGGTGCTCGAGCCCGACTTCTCCGGCGCGTACGCGAGCCGGCAGGGCTACGGGACGAACAAGGTCGCCGCGGAGGCGACGCTGCGTGAATCCGGTGCGCCCGTCTCGATCCTACGGCCGTCTCGGATCCATGGCCGGGGCGCCTCGGCCCCGCGGGAGCTGTTCGTGGTCAAGCGCCTGCTCGACGGTCGCGACCGCATCCCCGTGGCGCACGCGGGTCTCGCCGGCAACCATCCGACGGCCGCCGTCAACCTCGCCCGTCTGGTGGCGACCTGCGCGGAGGCGCCCCGCGCCCGTGTGTTGAACGCCGCGGATCCCGACCGACCAACCGCCTCCGGCGTCGTGCGAGCGATCGCAGCAGCATGCCGGCGCCCGGTACAGATCGTCGCCCTGGACGACGCTGCACCTCCCGGGTGGGGGTGGACGCCGTGGGACACCTGGCCCCCGTTCTTCCTCGACACGACCGCTTCGACCCGGTTGGGCTATCGGCCTGCTGGGACCTACGTGGACACGGTCGCCCCCGCCGTCCGGGAGCTCCTCGAGCTCTCCGAGGAGCAGCGGACCCGGCTGGCACTCGATGACTACTTCGAACGACGTTTCGACTACGCCACCGACGACGCCGCGCTCGTGTATCAGGCGCGGTCTACCGCCGCCTGAGTACCTCTCGACGCGATCGCGCGCTGACCGCGCGCGCCGCACCGGCCCCCAGCACTCGCGCTGGGCACAAAACGGGCGCCCAGCGCCCGGAAGATGCCCCGCAGTACTCCGGCGGCCGGGCGAGCGCCGGGCTCACCAGCGCGTGAACTCGGTGAAGTCCCGTCGCTGGAGCTCGGGCGGCCCGTTGCGCAGCACCGTCCACGCGTGGTCGGGGTGCTCGCCGCCGCTGTCCTCCACCGTCCAGCCGAGGTTGGACGTGCAGTACGCGACCGCGTGGGCGACCGGCGGGTGGTGGGTGTCGTTGACGAAGACGATGTCGTGCTCGGCGAGCAATCGCCCGCAGAAGACAAGGTCGAGGAACACGTTCTCGAACCGGTGGCTGCCGTCGACGAACGCGAAGTCGAACCGGCGCCCCTCGGACAGCATCCACGGCAGCACGATCTCCGAGCCCGCCTCGTGGAGCTCCACGAGCCCGGCGCTCCCGGCCGACTCCAGTGCGCGCCCGCCGGCGCCGCCGAACCGC
>CAXTTD010000032.1:7886-9892 GCA_964246945.1 uncultured Solirubrobacteraceae bacterium
CCCAACCCGACCTCCCCCCGCCGCCCCTCGGACACCCCCCCCGCCACCACGATCCCCGCGCCCGCCTCGGGGAGCCCCACGAGCCGTCGATCCCGGCCGACTCCAGTGCGCGCACGCCGGCGCCGCCGAACCGCGCCGCATGACCCGGCAGGCTCGCGTGCTGGAAGGGGTCGATTGCGACGTGTCGGCTCCGGCCCTCAGGATCGTTCTGGAGCAGCCCGTCGCAGATGAACAGCGTGGCGATTGCGTAGCCGAGACCGACCTCGAGGGTGCGGGTCGCGCGGTGGGCGATCACCGCATTGCAGAGCGCCGCGCCCTCGGCGGGGCCGATCGCCACCGGCGACAGCGTTCGGTCCTCGCCGGCGTCGGTGGTGGTCGCCCCCGTGGCCAGCAGCCGGGTCCGGTGGGCGCGGAGCTGGGCGAGATCGGGCAGCGTGCGGGTGCGGAGCTGGGCGAGATCAGGCAGCGGACGGTGCGGAGCTGGGGCGGAGCGGAGGCCAGGCGGCGGACCGGCGGAGGCAGGCCGCTCAGGCCATCGGCAGCGACATGCCCACCGGCTTCGGCGCCGCCGCGGGAGCGGGTTCCTGCATCACCGGCAGCTCGATCGGGGAGAGCGCGATGAGCCCGCGGGCACCCTGACGCAGAGCCTGGGCGGCGGGATCGTCGGGGTCGGCGAACACGAGCGGGGTGCCGGCATCGGACTGCTCACGCAGGGCGATGGTGAGCGGCACCTTGGCGATCAGCGGCACGTCGAGGTCGATCGCGAGCGACTCGCCGCCGCCCTCGCCGAAGATCTGGTAGCGATCGCCGTCCGGGGTGACGAACCCCGACATGTTCTCCACAACCCCGCAGATCTCGAGCTTCACCTTGGTGGCCATCTCGGCCGAGCGCGCGGCGACCTTCTGGGCCACCGGCTGGGGGGTGGTCACGATCAGGAACTTGGCCTGGGGCAGCAGCTGGGCGAGGGTCATCGACACGTCGCCGGTTCCCGGCGGCAGGTCGATGAGCAGGTAGTCGAGCTCGCCCCACTCGACGTCCTCGAGGAACTGGGTGAGCGCCTTGTGGAGCATCGGACCGCGCCACACCACGGCGGCGTCCTGTTCGACGAAGAAGCCGATCGACATCACCTTGATGCCGTCGTGGGTCTCGATCGGGATGAGCTTGCGCTCGTTGGAGACCTTGGGACGCTCCGCGCCGAGACCGAACATCCGCGGCTGCGAGTAGCCCCACACGTCAGCGTCGAGCACGCCAACGCTCTTGCCCTCGGCGGCGAGCGCCGCGGCGAGGTTGGCGGTCACGCTCGACTTGCCGACGCCGCCCTTGCCCGAACCGACGCAGACGACGTTCGCCACCTGGGCGAGGGCGCCCTCGGGCAGTCCGTTGGGCCGGCCGAGCTTGCGCTGCAGGCCCTGCTTCTCCTGATCGGAGAGCACATCGAAGCTGAGGTTGCAGCCGATCACGCCCTCAACCCCGAGCACCGCGCGATTCACCGCGGTCTCGAAGTGGTTGCGGATCGGGCAGCCGGCGGTCGTCAGCGACACGGTCACGTCGACGACGCCGTTGGCGTGGAGGTCGATCGAGCGGACCATCTCGAGCTCGACGATGTCGCGGCGCAGCTCGGGGTCGATGACCGCGCGCAGAGCTTCCTTTACCTGATCTGTCGTGGGCATGTCAACCATTCAAGCAGACGATCTCCGGCGCTCCGTGGGGTGTGACGCGCGGGTTGCGACATCTGTCACAATCTTCCCGTGCGACCTCGGATGGCGCTCGTCCTGGTGCTGGGCGCCGCGCTGCTGTTGGCGGGGGTCGGGCTGCTGCGTCACGCCTCACCGCGACATGTCTCGGCCCCGCTACGGGTCGCGCAGGTCCACCGCGACGGGGTCTCCGCGGCGCGGAGCGCCGGCTCCGGATCGTGCTTCATCGGCGACCCTACGGTCGCCGCGGGTGGCGCCCCGGCGGGCGCCGGGGGGGGGGGGGGGGCGGGGGGGGGGGCGGGGCGCGACGGC
>CAXTTD010000032.1:9902-15238 GCA_964246945.1 uncultured Solirubrobacteraceae bacterium
GCGTCACCGCCGGTGTGGACGCCGCTCCCCGCAGCGGGGCGGAGCGCCGGCGCCGGAGCGTGCTTCAGCGGCCCCCCTACGGGCGCCGCGGGGGGCGCCCCGGCGGCCGCCGGCGGCTGTGGGCAGACTGCGTGCGACAAGTTCATCGACGACGACGTGAGCGCGCCGCCGGGCACCCTGGTGCTCGGCTCTCGGTGCACCTCGGCCATCCGCGCACCGTTGACCCGCTCGCAAAGCCGCGCGGACCGGCTGCTGCGCGACGCAGTGCGCGACGCGGCGCGCGCGCTGGCTCACCACAGCGCCCGGACGCGGTCCGCTTCGTCCGTCGTGCCGCGCTGACCGCGAGGTATCGGTCACGCTCGTGCGTGACGGCGCGGTGACCCGGACACGTTCGCGCAGCGAGCATGAGCCCACGGGCGCGGCGCCGGTGCCCGCGGCCGGCAGAGCTCAGGCCAGCAGCGGCGCCAGTCGCTCGCCGAGCAGCGCGACCATCTCGAGGTCGTCGGGCAGTAGGTGTTGGCACATGACCCGGCTCGCGCCCGCCGCGCCGAGGGCGGCGAGCTGCTCGGCGGCGTCGTCGATCGTGGCGACGATGGCGTTCGGGGGCGGCTCGGACCGCAGCGAGCCGCCGGTTCTCGCCTCCCAGCGCGCGGTCCGGTCGGCGCGCTCCGCGGCATCGGCGCCGACGACGACGAGCGTCATCACCGAGAACGGGATCGGCTCGCGCCCGGCGGCGGCGGCGCACGCGTCGTCGATTCGGGCCTTGCGCTCGCGGACGTCGTCAGGGCTCGCGTACACCGTGTTGTACTCGTCGGCGTATCGCGCGGCGAGGGAGGCCACGCGCGGCGCGGCGCTGCCGCCCATGAGCAGCGGCGGATGGGGCTGCTGCACGTTCGGAGGCACCGCGACGAGGTCACGCAGGGTGTAGCGCGCGCCGTCAAACGAGAAGGGCTCGGACGCAGAGCTCGTCCACGTGCTGTGCACGACCGCGAGCTGCTCGCTGAGCAGGTCGATCCGCTCGCGCATCGGGGGCAGCTCGAACCCGTAGGCGGCGTGCTCGCGCTCGTTCCAGCCCGCCCCGAGGCCGAGCTCGATGCGACCGTTCGAGATCCGGTCCGCGGTGGTCACGAGCTTCGCGAGCTCGGAGGGGTGGCGAAAGGTCGCCGGGGAGACGAGCGTGCCGAGCCTGACCGTGCTCGTCACCGCGGCGAGCGCGCAGATCGTGCCCCAGGCGTCGAGGGCGCCGCGATCGGGATGGCTGCCGTCGAGGTTGGCGTAGTGGTCGGAACGGAACAGAGTGCCGATCCCGTGGCTCTCGCACGCCCGGGCGAGCGCCACCCACTGCTCCCAGCTCACGCCCTCCTGGCCCTCGATCATCAGCGACAGCTGCACGGCGTCGAGCCTACTCGGCGTCTCTCACAGCGCCGGAAAACGCGGCGCCGTCGACGAGGATCTGCGCCCCGGAGACGAAGCTCGCCGCCGGGGAGGCGAGGTCGGCGATCAGTTGAGCGGCCTCCTGCACGGTCCCCGGACGCCCGAGCGGGATCCCGCGGCGGGCGGCCAAGAGGAACTCATCGGTCGTGATCCCCGCCGCCTCCGCGCGGACGGCGAGCCGGTCATCGCCCTCGGGGGTTCGGACGAAACCGGGCAGCACGCGGTTGACGCGCGCGCCGTGGCGCCCAACCTCGAGGGCGAGTCCCCTGCTGTCGGCGCAGAGCGCCGCCCTGGATGTCCTGTAACGGCCGACGGGGCGCCACATCAGTGTGACGCCCCGGCGGTTGAGGGAGGAGAGGGTGCTTCATCCGCCGGCGAGGATATGAGGCCGACGAATCTTTCCCAACGTAGCGTCCTCCGACACGCCCGCTGGGTGAAATCGATCACTAAAGCGCTGAGCTGATCCTCCGCTGCGCGTCCTCGACGAGCTTGCCGACGCGGGCGCGACGCTCGCGCACCTCGCGCTCGAAGTCCGCCCGGGTGCGCTGCGCCTGGCTCTCGAAGCGGTTGCGAGCGCCTGCCCCGCGGCGCTCATAGCGCGAGAGCTCGCGGTCCATGCGCGCGCGGTCGCTCAGCGTCGTGGCGATGCCGCGCATCGTGGAGAGCAGGGTGTCCCGCGCGACTAGGCTGACGCCGACCGGAAGGTCGACCGAGCGCTCGGCGAGATGGCGCACCTGCGTGGCGCGGACCTTCGCTTCGGCCTCGGTCGCCGCGCGGACGGCCTCGGCGGCTGCCTGGGTGTCGTGGACGGTACGCGATGCGTCGGCCTTCACCGGCGCGGTCGTCACGCGGGTCTGGCGCGCCGCGGTGCGGGCCGCGCTCCCCGTGCGCTGCGCATCCGAGCGCACGGTTGCGGCGGCGTGCCGGGCGGCGTTGCGCTTACGGGTGGCCGCAGCCTTTTTGCCGGCCTCGGAGGCCTTGGCTCGGGTGGCGGTGCTCTGACCGGTGGGGGTGGTAGGTGCCATATCGCTCCTGCTCCTCAGTGGGCATGTGGATGGTTGCCGGTGATGGCCGAGACGTACGTGTGTTCGCGCGCCTCGTCCACATTACAAACGTATGTTCTGAGGTAGTCAGTGACGTTGATCACGCCACGACCCGCCCTTACCCACGGACGACCGTTCCACTCGGACCGGTAAGAAATCCGGAGCTATGCGGCCGTAGACCCACCGGAAAGCTGCGCGCCGAGCCCCATCCGGGCCACCCACTGCCACGGCTCGCCCAGCTCGGCAAGGCTCGGCAGCGCCTCCGGCGCCGAGAACACCCGCACGAGCGCCTCGGTGCCCGCCGCTTCCACGATCGCATCGCAGAAGAACTTCCCCTGCTCGTACTGACGGAGCTTCAGCTCGAGACCGAGCAGTTTGCCGAGCACGCGTGAGAGGCCCGTGCGCGTCGCCCGGCGGCGATCCAGCGCGGCGCGCAGCCGGGGCAGCGAGGGCAGCAGCTCCGGCGCGACGGCGTCCATCACGTGCTCGGCATGGCCTTCGACGACGGCCATGGTGGCCTGCACGCGATCGAGTGTCTCGCGCTCGCCGGGGCTCGCGAAGATCCCGATCACATCGCCGTCCCGCGCCGCGCGCAGCGAACGGGTGATCTGCGCGCGGGAAGGCAGCCGCAGCCCCGGAGGCGCGTCGATGCGCACTTCGGCGGAGTGCAGCAGCTCGGAGAGCAGGCCCGCGAGATGACCCTGTAGCCACGGCACCCCGGAGAACTGGACCGCGTGGGTCACCTCGTGCAGGGTCACCCAGGTGAGGAACTCGTCCTCGGGGGCGTTGAGGGACTCGATTGCCGAACCAAGGTTCGGACCGACGAACAGCAGCCGCGGCGCAGTCGCCTCCGGGCCCTCGTCGAGCAGCACGAGCTCGTACTGACCAAGCACCCGCTGGGCGAGGAAGCCGAGTACCACCGACACCTCGGCGGTGACGGCGAGGCTCACCGCGAGCGAGGCGGCCGCCGGTCCGGCTCCCCGGGCCCGGCGCCGCGGTCCCGATCCTGCGCCGCTCACGCGGGCCTGGGCGCGGTCGAGCACCGGCTCGAGCATCCGCCGCATGCTCCTCACGTTGGCGCGCACCCACTCCTCGCGGCTGATCGACTCCGGCGGCGGCAGCGGCCGCGTTGGCTTGAGTCCCGTGTAGGCGACCACGCGCCGCTCGGCGTCGGCCGCGGTGGCCGCGAGCTTCGTGGTGGAGGCGGGCGGCGCCGCGTTGCCCCGGCCGGCGAGGCGGGCGGCGAGCCGCTCGGTGAGCACCCAGTCGATCACCGCAGGGCGTCCTCAAGCTCGCGCAGTCCCGCGGCCGAGCGGGCCGCGATCACCGGCGAGCTCGCGGTCGCGTCCAGCGGTGCCGCAAGCGGGCTCGGACACTCCGGGAAGGCGACGAGGCCGCCGGCCTCCCGGACGATGAGCTGGGCGGCGGCCGCGTCGACCCCGCGGGCGCGCCGCAGCGTCAGCATCCCGTCGTAGCGGGCCGCGGCCACCTGGCACAGCGACACCGCGATCGTGCCCAGCGCACGAATCCGGTAGACCACCTCGAGCAGACCGTCGATCGAGGTCTTCACCCGGCGGGGGTCGGAGGCCTCGATCCCCACGAGCTCAAGCCGGCCGTCGTGGGAGCGACGCTCGGACAGCGATGGGTCCAGGCGCTCCCCGCCGGCCGGTCCGAGCGGGCTCGATCGCCACGCGCCCTCGCCGCGCCACGCCCACCACTGCTCCCCGGAGCCGAAGTCGTGGACGAAGCCGAACGTGACGTCGGCCATCGTGTCGCCGTCGGCGACCGCTACCGACAGCGCGTAGTGCAGGGCGCCGCGCGTGGCGTTGGTGGAGCCGTCGATGGGGTCGATCACCACGCGCAGCGGCCCGCCGCCGAAGGCGCGCTCGCCGTGCTCCTCGGAGATCGCGGTGAAGCGAGCGCCCTGGCCGTGCAACGTCTCGAGCTCGGCGAACACGATCGCCTCGAAGTCGGAGTCGAGTACGAGCGTACGGTCGCCGCCGGCGCCCCGGGTCCCCGTCTCCTCGGCGCGGCGCTCACCGGCCTGACGGCCCGCGAGCAGCGTCTCCAGGCGGGCCGTCGCGCGCCGGCAGGCGCCGAGCCAGTCCGTCTCCCGAGCTGTGGCCGAGGCGGTCATCGTGAACCTATGCTGTCAGAGGTGAGCAACGAGCCGGGCCAGACCGCTCCGGAGCGCGCGGCCGTCGGCGAGCCCGGCCCGCGGCTGCTCATCCGCGGAGGAGCGGGGTCGGGCAAGACGACGACCATCCTCGGGAGGGTCGAGCGCGCGCTCGCGGGCGGCGCCGCGCCCGCGCAGGTCGGGGTGATCGTGCCGACGCCGGCTCGGGCCACGGCGCTGCGTGAACGCCTCGAGTCACGGTGGCGCGGCGGCTATGAGGAGTTCCTCGTGCTCACCCCGGCCGCCCTGGCCACGCGGATCCTCCAGCGGGGCGCCGGCTGGACCCCGCCGCTGCTCGGCCCCGGGGACCGGCTCGCGCTGCTCCTTGAGCGGATCGATGAGCTCTCGCTGCACCACCATGACCTCGGGGGCCGCCCGGCCGCCCTGCTGGGCGGCTTCGTGCACCGCATCGACCGTCTCAAGGGCGAGCTCGTCGGGGCCGAGCGCTATCGGGAGTGGGCGGCGGGTCTTGCCCGCAGCGGTCACCCCGACGCCGAGCTCGAGCGGGAGTTCGCAGAGGTCTACCTCGCGCACGAGCGGCTGATCGCGCAGGCCGGGACCCGCGACGACGGAGACCTGCTCCGTGACGGTCTCGCCCTCGCGCGCCGCCGTTCGGCGGTGGCCCGCGGCGAGCTCGTCGACCTGCTGCTCGACGACGCCCAGGAGCTCGACCGGGCGTCCGC
>CAXTTD010000033.1:0-14917 GCA_964246945.1 uncultured Solirubrobacteraceae bacterium
CGCGCCGCCCGCAGAACGGCCTGCCGCCCGAAGATCGTCGGCACCGGCGCCGCCGCAATACCGACGAGTACCCGCTGGAGCTCCCGATCCTTCCTGGTGGCGGCTCGATCGCGCGCGTCGGCCGCTGCGTCGCGCTCGGCGGCCGCCACGTCCCGTAGCCGAGCGATCTCATCCCGCTGAGGTGCCGTCTCGTTCCGCTCACCGCCCAGGTCTGCGCGCTCCGCGGCGAGCTCGCGGGCCGCACGGCTCCCGTGACGCAGTCCGCGGTCGAGTCCCCAGGCGAGATCGCGATCAGAACCGGTCCGGTCACGACTGTCCGGCGAAGGGTCGAGCTCGGCCGCCGTCGCCTGACCCTTACGCAGAGCCATCGTGACCCCTACGCGGAGCCATCGGTTTCCGCCCGCCGTCTGAGGACATCACGCCTCGGGAGGCGGATCGCCCGGGGTGGACGCGCGTGGGCAGCCGCACGTGCCCCTCGGATGGTCCGGTGGAACCCGAGCCCCTCGATCTCGCAGAGCTCGAGCACCTGCCGGATACGCGGATCCGCGCCGACGACCGTCACCGCGACCCGATGACGGCTGATCGCACGCAGCGCGACGCCGAGCTCACCCAGGGTCCGAGTATCGAGGCGATCGGTGGCGCTCAGATCGACCGCGATCAGGCGGTTGCCGGCGACGAGTGCCTGTTCGCTGTGGCGCAGCAACGCCAGGATGCACTCAGCGTCGGCGCGGGGGGGCAGGGCGATGACCGCAACCGCGCCGCGCCGCCGATAACAGAGAACCGTAGGGACGACAGCGCCGGTGCCCACCCGGGAGGGTCGGCGGTCCTCGCTCACAACTCGACCGGGTCGATTTCCCGGATTTCCGTGCGTCATTCAGGTCGTCTCCACACGTGATCCTGACCTTGCCAGGGACGCCACCAGGGTCTGGAGCGACGCGACCAACACCGAAACCTCGCGGTGAATCCTACAGGCCGCATGACCGCGAGGGAAATTCTCAGTGATCGGCGGCTGAGGGCTCCGCCAACGCCACCGGCTCAAGACGACCGGCGATGAGCTCATCGGCGACGTCGCTGAGCCGGTGGTTGTTCCTTCGGGCGTAGCCGCGCATGCGCGCGAACGCGGCATCGAGGCTGATCCCGGCACGTTCGGCGAGCACGCCCTTGGCCTGTTCGATCACCACTCGGCTCGACAGTGCACCCTGCAACTGGTCGACGACGGTCCGTGACTCCCGCAGCGAGCGCTCCTGCAGCAGGGCGACCGCGGCGATGTCGGCCATGCCCTGCCCCACGGGGAGGTCGCGGTCCCCCAGGCCCCCGGGCAGGGCACGAAACAGGTTCAGGGCTCCGACCGTCGTGCCGCGCACCCGCATCGGCAGGGCCTGGACCGAGCAGAAACCGCGGTCGACAGCTGCGGGACCGAACCTGGGCCACCGGCCGATCTCGTGGCGGAGATCCGTGCTGGCGACCGGTACGCCGCGGTGAAAGCACTCAAAGCACGGACCCTCATCGTTCTGGGTCTGCAACAGGTCGAGCGCATCCGAGCGCTCGCTGGAGGACGCCATCACCCGCAGGACCCCCGAAGCATCGGTAAGCAGCAGGCCCGCTTCGGTGCAGTCCAGCAGCTCCACGCAACGCTCCGCGAAACGATGCAGGAACTCGATGACGTCGAAGTCATCGACCATCGTGTTGGCCAGCTCGACGAAGGTCTCTACGATGCGTTGCTCTCGCGTCATGATCCAGTCCCGGGCCGCCCGGGGTCACGCAGGGTACCTCGAGACACACGGTTTGCCCAGAACATCATCGAGCACCCGTCATTTCCCGTCCAGGGTCAACCGCCGCGAGACCACGTCCTGGGCAACCTCCCGCAGCGACCGTCCGTCCGCGAACGCGTGTGCGCGCAACCGTACGAACGCCTCATCCATCGGGACCCCCAGGCGCGCGGAGACCATCCCGGTCGCCTGATGAACCTCCGCCCAGTGTGCGGGCTCGCGCGCCAGAAGCTCGTGCACCGTGTCCTCCGGCGCCCCCGCCTGCAGGGCGAGGACGATCTGGCTGGCCACGTCAGCCACCACCAGACCCAGGGCGAGCTCCGCGTCATTCAGCGGCCCTGCGCGGTCTCGATAGAGCACCAGCACCCCGATACGGATCGTCCCCAGACGCATGGGGAAGGCGAACACCGACACCACCCCCGCCCGGCCCGCCTCGCGGGCAAAGGCCGGCCAGCGGACGATCGCCGGAGCCGCGAGATCGGGCTCCAGGATCGCGACATCGCTGGCCCACGCATCGACGCACGGGCCTTCGCCGAGCTCCAGCTGGAGCTCCTGCACCGCCGAGATACCCGGCTCCGAGACCCCCGCGCTGCCGCGCAGCTCACCCTCGACCATCAACGAGATCCCGGCCCCCCGGAGCGACATCAACGACACCGCCGCCCGGCACACCCGATCGATCACCGTCGGGGCTCCGCCGTCGACGCCCGCCATCGCTACGAGTACCTGGCCGACGCGATCCGGAGGCATCTCCGAGACGCTACCCCTCTCAGTTGCTCAAAGCGCGCTGCCGTTCGCATCGTCGAGATCGCCGGAAGCGCGGTCTGAGGCGGCCCGTCAATCAAGCCAGTACGATCGTCTTGATCGCTCCAGACCCTGGCGGTTCATTCACTGGCCGCACGATCAGTCTGGAGCAAGATGACCGCGATCGGAGTTCAGCGCGTTTCCCAACGCGCCCGCAGCGCTCGAGAATCCACGGAGCGCGACGCGCTGCTCGTCTACGCACGTCCCCATCTGGGACGCAGCGTGACGCAGATCTTCACCTCAGTGGTCCCCTACCTCGTGCTCTGGGCGGTGATGTACCGGCTGATCGGCGTCTCGCTCGTCGCCGTGCTGCTGCTGGCGATACCCGCCGCAGGCTTTCAGGTGCGAACGTTCATCGTGTTCCACGACTGCACGCACGGATCGTTTCTGCCGTCCAAGCGCGCCAACGCGTGGCTCGGCGCGGTGCTCGGGCTCATGGTCCTCGCGCCGTTTCGCCGTTGGCGCCACGATCACGCCATCCATCACGCGACGGCCGGGGACCTGGATCGTCGAGGCGTGGGAGACATCCCCACGCTCACCCTCGCCGAGTACGCGGCCCGCTCCCCCCGCGGGCAGTTCACCTACCGCTTGTTTCGACACCCGCTGGTGATGTTCGGACTCGGTCCGATCTTCGCGATGATGATCGGACCGCGGATCGCGTCGCGCTCACAGCGTCCGAGGCTTCGCCACAGCGTCCTCGGCACCGACCTCGCGCTCGCGGTGGTGATCGGCGGACTGTGCTGGTTCATCGGCTGGCGGGACTTCCTGCTCATCTGGGCGCCGTCCTCGCTGCTCGCCGGGTCGGCCGGCATCTGGCTGTTCTACGTCCAGCACCAGTTCGAAGACGCCTATTGGGAGTCAGCCTCGGAGTGGAGCTACGTCGACGCCGCGCTGCGCGGGAGCTCATATCTCAAGCTGCCCAAGCTCCTGCAGTTCTTCTCGGGCAACATCGGCCTGCACCACATCCACCATCTCAACGCCAAGGTTCCCAACTACAACCTGCAGCGGGCACACGACGAGAATCCCGTGTTTCACCAGGTGCCCGTGCTCACCCTCCGTGACGGCCTGCGCACGATGCGGCTCAAGCTGTGGGATGAATCGCGCGGCACCCTGATCACCTTCGGCCAGGCGCGTGACCGCCTGGAACCGCGAGCTGTCCCCACATCGTGAACCCGCGCCCCGGGACACTAGGCCGCCGTGACCGCTGCTGAGGGTCTGCGCACGGATCCCCCCGCCGACCCCACCGACCATCTTCGCGTCCTCATCGCCAACGAGCGCCAGGACCGGCTCGCGCTGGTCGCGCTGGTCGTTGTCGGCCTTGGACATGAGGTGGTCGCTCGCGAGATCGACGTCCAGGACGTCGCGGCGGTCACCGCTCGGGAGCGACCCGATGTTGCTCTCGTCGGTCTCGGAGAGAGCTCCCAGCACGCTCTCGACCTGATCGACAAGATCGTGCGCCAGGCCGCGTGCCCGGTGATCGTGCTGCTGCATGCGCCCGACCCCGCGTTCCTCAGAGAGGCCTCCAAGCGCGGCGTGTTCGCGCACATCTCCGACGACGACGTCACCGACTGGCAGAGCTCGATCGACATCGTCCTGCGCCGGTTCGCCGAATACCACGACCTCGAGGGCGCATTCGGTCGCCGCGCGCTCATCGAGCGGGCCAAGGGCATCCTCATGGAGCGACACGCGATCAACGAGACCCGTGCGTTCGAGATGCTGCGGCAGCGCTCGCGCATCGACAACCGTAAGCTCATCGATCTCGCGGCCGCCGTCGTCGACGGCCACCGGCTGCTCCCCCGCCAACCCGACGCACCGCCCGCACCCGAGCCGGCCTGAGCGGGCTTTACGTAGGCCCAACCGACGACGACGGTCAGGTGAGCGCGAGCGCGAACACCCCGGTGAGGATCGCCGCGCCCACCACCAGCCACGTGATGTAGTCACCTACGTGCCCACTGTGCAGGCGGTGCAGGTGGCGGGCCACCGCGTCCCCGGCGGCACGTGCCGGGGCCGGAGCACCAGCCAGCCGCGGCAGGACCGCGACGAGCGCCACCACCAGCGCGATGATCACGAAGCCGATCTCGGAGACGACGTCCCGGAGGCTCGGCGGGGCGGGCGCGCGCCCGGACCCGACCGAGCCGGCGTGTCCTGCGAGCACTGCCGAGACGTACGCCGAGGTGTGCTCGAAGCGCTCGGCTCCGGCAAGGGCGAGCCGGCCGACTCCCGGAAGGACGCCGACCGCGATCCCGGCGCCCAGCATCACGAGGGCGGGCAGGAAGAGCGAGGCCGGCGTGCGGTCGGTCGGGCCGCTCATCTCCTCGTGGGCCTCCGGGGGGGCGCGGGCGGGGGCCCCGCCGCCGCCCTCCTGGACCTCGCCGGCGACGGGCGGCCCCCAGTCGAGGAACACCCGAGCCGCCGCGGCGAGCGCGGCAGCGCCGACGAGGATCTCGGTGACGGTGATCACCACCGGCACCCAGCCGTAACCGGGCAGCGCCTCCGCCGCGGAGACGATGAACGTCCGCCCGAGGAAGCTGCCCCACCCCGGCATCGCCGCCAGGCCGAGCGCGCCGAGCGTGAACACCGCCCCGGTGAACGGCATCCCGCGGCCGAGACCGCGGACCCGTAGCGAGCTGTCGTCGCGCCGGTACTGGAGGATCCCGACGCACAGGAACAGGCTCGCCTTCAGCAGGCCGTCGGCGACGACGGAGACCGCGGCGCCCGCCAGTCCCTGGGCGTCGAGCAACCCGACACCGATGAGGAACACCCCCATGTAACTCACGGTGGCGAATGCGAGCAGTCGCTTGAGCCGGTGCTGGAGCAGGCACATCACCGCGCCGCCGAGCGCGGTCACCGCTCCGGCGAGCACCAGAATCAGGCGCAGGGCGGCGGTGTGCGATCCCAGAGGGCCGGCGAACACGGTCCAGTACACCCGCGCGACGCCGTAGAGCCCGAGCTCGCTCATGACGCCGGCGAACACGACGCAGACGGGGGTGGGAGCGCTCGAGTACGCGTCGGCGAGCCAGAAGTGGAACGGGACGATCGCCGCCTTGACGAAGAAGCCGGTGACGATCAGTCCGAACGCGACGGCGACCAGCCCATCGGCATGGTGATGCGACAGCGTCACCCCGACCTGCGCGAGGTTCAGCGCTCCGGTTCGCCCGTAGAGCAGCGCGATCCCAAAGAGCACGAAGAAGCCCCCGACCGAGTTGGTGATCCCGAAGTTCAGCGCCCCGTGCAACGGCGCCCGCTCGTCGGCGCGATGCCCGGTCAACGCGATCCCGGCCACCGTCATCAGTTCGAAGAACACGAACATGTTGAACAGGTCGCCGGACAGGCAGAACCCCATGATCGCCGCCATGAACACGAGCATCAGCGCCGGAAATGCGTGGCCGACAACGTCGAAGTGCCGCCAGGAGAACACGAGCGCGGTGATCGTCAGCAGCCCGCCGAACCCGGCGAGACCGGCGCCGAACGGATCGATCGTGAACGCGATCCCGAGGGCGACGCCGTGTCGCGGTCGCCAGCCGCCGAACCAGTACACCGCGTCGCCGTGACGGATCGCCAGCGCCAGGACCACGCCGCACAATCCGGTGCTCGTCACCGCGGCCGCGAGGGCGAGAGCCTCGCCGATCACCGGCCGCGGGATCGCCTGGGTTGCCACCAGCAGCGCGGCGCAGAGCAGCGGGACGGCGACGATCAACGGCGGGATAACCGAGCCGGTCATCCCCGTTGGGCGGCGATCTCGTCCGGATCGACGGTGCCGAAGCGCTTCTGGGCCTGCAGCGCGAGACCGAACAGCAGCGCCGCGACGGTCGCCTCGACCACGACGTCGGTGAGGGTCAGCGCCTGCACCACCGGATCGACGACCGGCGTCCCGACCGGAATGTCAGCGAAGATCGGGGCGCGAGCGCCGGTGCGAAAGCCGATCGCCAGCAGCAGCACGTAGGTCGACGCCTGGACGACGCCGAGGGACAGGACCAGGTGAACGAGGTGACGGCTGGAGACCACGCCGTAGAGGCCGACGAGCAGCAGCCACACCGCGACGCCGTACGCGAGGACCGTCATGGCACTCCGGTGAGCAGTCGCTGGTCGACGAACTCCGACACGATCAGGGTGATCGCCCCGGCGACCTCGAGGCCGACCAGCGCGCTCAGCGACACGATCGTGCCGCTCGACAGCAGGCTGCCCTTGGTACCGAGCGGCAGGAAGTTCGACAGGAACCGGGCTCCGGCCACCAGCCCGCCGAGGCCCAGCGCGACGTACCCGCCGGCACCCGCCGCCTCGAGGACCCCGGCGACCCCGCCGGGCCGGATCGGCGCCATTCCGGCCCGCCCGACTGCCACGAACACGATGATCACCGCCGCCGCGAGGACGACGCCGCCCTGGAACCCGCCACCGGGCGTCAGCTGCCCATGACTGGCGATGTAGACCCCGAGCACGAGGATCGGTCCCACGAGCAGGCGGCCGACCGCGATCAGCGCGGGACTCGTCTGCGGCCGTGCGGGCGCGTCCTGTCCCGCGGACTCGTCCGCGTCGGACTCGGCGTCGGATTCGCGGCGCTCATCGCGTTGCTCGCGCAGCAGCACGACCACGCCGATCGAGGCGGCGAACAGGATGAACTCCTCGCCCATGGTGTCGAGCGCCCGGTAGTCGAAGTTGATCGCCGTCACCACATCCGTCGCGTGCCGTTGCGCGACCGTCACGTGAGCGAGCACGAGCCCGTACACGCCGTGGTAGTCACCGAACGCCGGAAGTCCCGCGAGCCCCACCGCGAGCACCGCGGCGAGCGCCGCCGCGCCCACGCCGAACACGGCGAGCCGGGTGCGTCGCGTCATCGGTTCTCACGGTCGCGCGCGCGCTCGCGCAACTTGGCGAGCGTGAGCAACGCCATCACCGGCAGTGCGACCCCGCCGACGACGATCTGCGACAGCGCGACGTCGGGCGCCTGGAGCACGAAGAACAGGACCGCGAGCAGGAGTCCGAAGAACCCGGTGACGATCACCTGCCGCGTCGGGTCGCGGGTGAGGGCGACCGCGGTCCCGCCCCCGGCCACCGCCAACAGCGCCGCCGCCTGCAGAACCATCATTCGCCGGCCTCCCGTTGTTCGGGGACCCGTACGCCGCCGCGATCGCGGATGTGCGCCGCCCGCGCGGTCACGTGGGTGAGGACCGGCGCGGAGACGAGCACGAAGCCGGCGACGAGCAGCCCCTTGTCGCCGATGAGCGAGAACCCCTCACGCAGCAGGATGGCGATCGCCACGAGCACGGCGCCGAGGCCCGCCGGGGCCGTGTAATGCAACCGCGCGTAGGCGCTGCTCATGACCAACGTTCCGACGCTGCAGAAGATCTCCACCGCCACCCCGCTCACCAGCAGCACGACAATGACGACGCGGGTGACGCCGCTCATCGGCTCAGACCCGCCATTCCAGGAACCTCGCGATGATCACCGAGCCCACGAACGACACGGCCGCGAGCACCACCGCCAGGTCGACGAACGGCTGACGGTGAAACCCCTCGGCGAGTAGCAGCAGGATGAGCGCCGCCACCGGGCCGCCGAGGTTGAGCGCCGCCGCGGCCGCCATCGTGTCCCGGGTGAGGGCGGCGAGAACCAGCGGCACGAGCCCGCCGAGAAGCAGCGCCGTGGCGGCGATGAGCCACTCGTTCATCCGAGCTCCAGCGGATCGGCGCCGGTCCGGGTGACCCCTGGGCAAAGCTCATGCAGGAGCAGCGTGCCCGTTGCCTCATCGACCGCCACCACGATCGAGTTCGGCGCGAACGAGCCCACGACGCTCGCCAGCGCCACCTGGCCGGCGCGTTCCGCGGGGTCATGCTCGACGGCGAACGGGATCGTGCGCAGCCCTCCGGGATCTCGGTCGCCCCCGCGCAGGGCGTCGAGCATCAGGCCGGCGAGCACCGGGAGGTCGTGGGCGAACTGGACGAGCGGACGCCACCACAGGCGCAGCCACGCGACGCGGATCACGAACCGCGTGGGGCTGTGCACCATGGTGAGGGTCGCCGCCGTGGCGCCGATGCTCGCCGCGACCGCGCCGTCGACGAGCTCGGGTACGGCGGCGGTGTCGTCGAGCACCATCCACAGCGCGCCGCAGACGATCCACCACACGACCCAGTGCCGCGCCACCCGCGCGCGACTATGCGGCGCGCTCGCGGCCGGTTCCCGCCCGGCCGGCCGAGGTTCGGATCGCCCGTGGGACACGCGTCCAGGATTCCGCCTGCCCCGGACGGATCGCCGCGGCACGGTGCGGCCGGCGGGTGCCCGAGGATCGTGCGGTCAGCTTCCCCGGTGGGTCCGCTCGTGGGCCTCGAGCCAGGCGCGGCGGGCGGGACCGCCCACGAACCAGGCCGGCACTGCGGCGCCGCACCTCACCCGGTGGCATGGCATGAGGATCGGGACGGGGTTGCGGCCGAGCAGCTCCCCGAGGTCTCGGACGCCGAGGTCGTGCTCAAGGCTGCTGTAGGAGCGCGACGACGCATAGGGGATGGCCTGCGTCGCCATCAGCGCCGGGGCGCCGGGGGCCAGCCGTTCCCAGTCGACGGTGACCGCGGGACACGAGAGCTCCCCTGAGAGGTATGCCCGCAGGCTCGCGCTCGCCTCCGCCAGCTGCCGGCGGGCGGCCCCGGCGCCCCGGCGACGCGAGGCGTGGGCCCGCAGCGCCGCGACGTCGCCATGATCCTCGAACGCGACCCGGGTCAGTCCCTGCGGGCTGGCGGCGAGTAGCAACTGTCCGAGCGCGCTCTCGATCTCGGTGACTGCCGCGCCGGGCGCCGACAGGGCGTCGATCGAGGGTCCGGAGGCGAGCATCGCGTCAGCGCCGGCTCGCAGGCCGGCGTCGTATTCGGTGCATTCCTCGCATATCCCCTCCGCACGCGTCTCGATGCGCTCGACGACGAAGCCGCACTCGGCCATGTCCCCGAGCTGCGGCTGGCCTCCGGCAAGATCGAAGACGCGCAGACACAATCGGCAGCGGAAGTGCGCGTGGGGCTCGAGGTGGGTCTCGTAGCGCACCGGCTCCGGGGACCCGAACGCCGCCACGAGCCCCAGCTCACTGAACTCGGCCAGCGTGGCGTAGACCGTGGCGCGGCTGAGGTCGGGAAGCAGGCGCGAGGCCCGGGCGTGGACCTCGTCGGCAGCAAGGTGCTCTGTGCGGCCGCCGGCGAAGACACCCAGGATCGCCCGCCGCTGTGGCGTGCTGCGCAGCCCCCGAGCCCGCAGCAGCTCACCGGCTGGTTCAGGACTTGGGCTCATCGCGCTCCTTTACGTACATCACTCGACCGTTTGACGAGACGGACGGCTGGGCACCTACTTAGTACAATATCTCATCTAGGAGAATTTCAGTGATTTTGAGAATCGACCGCCTGCAGACCGAGATGCCGCCCCCGTCCGACCCGGATCCGATCGGCGCATCCGCCGTCCAGGAGCTGCTTGGCGGCAAGTACGGCGAGATGTCGACGTTCATGAACTACACCTATCAGTCGTTCAACTTCCGCAATCGCCAGGGCGCCCGACCGTTCTACGACCTGGTGGCGAGCATCGCCGCCGAGGAGTTCGGTCACATCGAGCTCGTGGCCACCGCCATCAACACGATGCTCACGGATGCCACCGAGGGCAAGCCGGGTGAGCTGGGTGACCTCACCGGTGTGAAGGGTGTCCGCAACACCCAGCACTTCATCGGCGGCGGAGCCGGAACCCTGGTCCAGGATTCGATGGGCAAGCCGTGGACCGGCGAGAACGTGTTCGCCTCCGGGGACCTGATCGAGGATCTCACGCACAACTTCTTCCTGGAGACCGGGGCGCGCAACAACAAGCTGAAGGTCTACGAGATGGTCGACCACCCGGCGGCGCGCGCGCTCACGGGATACCTGCTGGTACGCGGCGGCGTCCATCAGGTCGCCTACGCCCGAGCCCTAGAGAACCTCACCGGCGCCGACCTGATGAAGCTGTTCCCCTCACCGCGGATCCCGACCGACAAGATCCCCGAGTGTCAGCCCCACATCAAGCGCGGGGAGCACCTCAAGCTCTACCGCTTCTCCCCCGAGGACTTTCAGGAGATCAAGGCGGTGTTCAACGGACCCCATCCGGAGACCGGCGAGGAGCTATTCGTCGCCGAGGAGGACCACCCCGAGGGTGCTCCGGCGTACGACCTCCCGTCCCAGCCCGCGGTGTTCGCCCCCGGGCCCGATCCGGAGATGATCGCGGAGGTGTCGGAGAAGCTGCGGAAGGCGGCGGGTCTGTCGAAGAAGCCGACCGGCACCGTCGCCTGAGCCGGACCGGAATCGACCACGCGCTCCGAGGATCCGCGCGGGGTCGGCCGAGCGGGCCGACCCCCTGCGGTCGCGGGCATCGCGGGTCTGCGGGGCTCAGGGATTGAAGACGACCTTCACCATGCCCAGTTCCTTCTTCTGGAAGTGTTCGTACGCCTCGGGCGCGCCGCTGAGCGGAAGGTGGTGGGTGGCGAAGGTGTCGACGCCGAGCGGGTCGTCGTCGGAGAGCAGCGGCAGGATGTCCTTGACCCACGCCTTGACGTTCGCCTGGCCCTGGCGCACCTGGATCTGCTTGTCGAATAGCTGCAGTGTGGGCAGCGGATCGGCGGCTCCCCCGTACACGCCGCTCAGCGAGATCGTCCCTCCGCGGCGGACGATCTCGATGGCGGAGTACAGGGCGGCGAGCTTCGAGACACCGAGGTTCTCCATCATCGGCTGCGCGAGGCGGTCGGGCAACATCCCGGCGAGCTTGTGCGCGATGCCGGCAACGGGAGAGCCGTGGGCCTCCATGCCGACCGCGTCGAGCACCGCGTCGGGTCCGCGGCCGTCGGTCATCTCGCGGATCACACCCGGCAGGTCGTCGTGCTCGGTGAGGTCGAGCACCTCAATCCCACGGCCGCGCACGCGCTCGAGGCGCTCGGGCACCAGGTCGACGCCGATCACCCGCTGGCCGTGATGCTGCGCGATCCGGGCCGCCATGTCGCCGATCGGCCCGAGGCCGAGGACCACGAGCGATCCGTCGTCGGGCACGCCCGCGTATTCGACGCCCTGCCACGCCGTCGGCAGCACGTCGGAGAGGAATACGAACCGATCGTCAGGCGGGCCGTCCGGCACCTTGATCGGCAGGGTGTTCCCGAACGGGACGCGGAGGAACTCGGCCTGCCCGCCGGGCACCTGGCCGTAGAGCTTGGTGTAGCCGAACAGCGACGCGCCGGTGCCGTACTCGTGCACCTGGGTGGTCTCACATTGCGAGTGCAGGCCATGGCCGCACATCCAGCAGTCCCCGCAGGACACGTTGAAGGGGATGACGACCCGGTCGCCGACCTTCAGCTCGGTGACCGCCGGCCCGATCTCCGCCACCACCCCCATGGGCTCGTGTCCGAGGACGTCGCCGGGATCCAGGAACGGCGCGAGCACCGTGTACAGGTGCAGATCGGAACCGCACAGGCCCGTGGAGGTGATCCGGACGATGATGTCGGTGGGGTCGTGGATCGAGGGATCGGGAACCTCGTTCACGCGGACGTCGCTGACGCCCTGCCAGGTGAGTGCTTTCATGCGTGCCGGCTACCCCCGCCAACGGTGCGACACACCGGCGCCGAGAGCGCCCGGGATGCTCTCAGGGCCGGGCGCCGAGTCCGGTGAGGAACTCCCGTATGCGAGCCGGGCCGCTGGTGGCGCGGGCCAGTGGCGCAGTCTGGTCCTCGGCGCCATCGCGCATCCCGGCGACCAGTTCGCCGAGCGCCTGCACCGACGAGCGCCTGGCCGACCATCCAAGCTCCGCGCGGGCGCGCTCGGTGCTCATCAGCGGAACCCCGAGGGCCATGTCGATCCAGCCTGGCTCCGCCGGCTGCAGTCGCAGGGCGAACGTCGCCGCCGCCGCGCCCCGGAGCAGTGCGGGCGACACGCGCACGGGCCGAGCGTGCAGCAGCTGGGCGAGCTCGGCGGCGCCGATCACCGGCTCGGCGGCGATGTTGAACGGCCCGCTCACATCGGAGAGGACCGCCCGCCGGTACGCGTCGGCGACGTCATCGGCGTGCACCGCCTGAAACCGCAGGCCCGCGACAGCGGGCGACACCGGCGCCAGCGAGGAGCGCAGCAGCACGTTCGGGAGCAGCGGGCCCGCGAACAGGCGCCGGATCTCCGTCGCCGCGGAGCGCTGGAAGATGAGGCCCGGGCGCAGCCGCACGATGCGCACGCCCGGATGCTCGGCCGCCAGACGATCGAGCTCACGCTCGACCGCGGCCTTGTGGCGCGAATAGAACGAGCTCGCGATTCCGTCGGTCGGCCAGGTCTCGTCGACGAGCCGGTCCTTGGGGCCCGGCGAGTACGCACCCACTGACGAGGCGTACGCGAGGCTTGGCACGCCGGCCGAGACGGCCGCCTGGAACACGCGACGGCTCCCCTCCAGGTTCACCCTCGCGGTTACCGACTCATCGCGGCCGGGCTGGATGAGCCAGGCGAGATGCACAACGGCGTCGGCGCCGGCGAAGATCGGTTCGAGCGGATCGGCGGCGACGTCAGCGGCGGCGAACTCGCTGCGGCCCAGGGGGTGCGCCGGCGCCCGGCGGGCCAGGGCGACGATCTCATCCACGTCGCTGTCGACGTCGAGGGCACGCAGCACGGCGGTGCCGACGTTGCCGGTCGCTCCGGTGACCACGACCCTCATCGTGCCCGCCACGGGCGGTCGCCGGGCGAGCCGGGCCGCCGAGTGCCACCGGCGAAGGGGTGGAGACCCTTGGGTGCGATATCGCGCGGCAGGAGGAAGGTCACGGCGAGGTGGGGTTGCCCCGCCTCGGGCGTGGGAAACTGCGCCGGGTCGAACCGCGGCCTGCGTAATCCGGGTGACGCCCGGGGTTGCGCTCGCCGGGGTCCCTCGCCGATGCTTGGCGGATTCGCCGCTCAGCGCCATTCCCGGCCCGCGGGGGATGAGGAGAGTCATGCCAGATAAAGACGGAAACACCAAGGCCGACAGCGAGACGCTTCCGCAGACGTCGCTTCACGCCCACAGCGACGAGCGCAAGGAGGACATCAAGGGCGACAGCGACAAGCTCGACTCCGACGATCCGAAGGACCTGCGGCAGTCGGAGCTCGAGGGCGACGACGAGGTGGGCGGCGCGACACCCAAGCACTGATCAGGGGGCCCGGCCCCCGCGGCGGGGGTCTCGTGCGGCGCGCCCGGGGCGGTCGGCGTTATCGTTCCCGGCGTGGACACGCCGCCCGCGCTGATCGAGTTCCCCGCCGACGATCCCGCGCGGGCGCGGCGGTTCTGGTCGACGGTGCTCGGCGCGGAACTGGCCGAACGCGACGCCGAGCAGGGCCGCGGCTGGCAGACGGGCGCCGGCGACCACGCGGTCGGCGTCCACGAGCGCGGGGCGGGTCCCGGGGACACCGCGTCGCTGCCCTACTTCACCGTCGCCGACATGGACGGGACGCTCGAGCGGGTCACCCGCCTCGGCGGCAGCGTCGTGCACCCCGGCACGCGGTGGTCGATCTGCCGCGACTCCGAGGGCAGCCCGTTCGGACTCGCCCTCAGCTGAGACTCAAGCCGACCGCGACCACCAGCACGAGCACCGAGCCCCACAGGATCGCGGTCGCGATCAGGCGCTGGTCCAGCCCGTAGGCGTGGCCGACGACCAGCGCGTTCAGCCCGGTCGGCATGAACGACTGGATGAGGTAGGCGGAGGGCAGCCCGACCCCGATGCCGCCGGCGAGCGCGAGCAGGATGAGCGGCGCCGCGAGCAGGCGGGCGCCGAGCACGAGCAGGGTCGCCGGGTCGGGGCGGTCGATGAGCGGCGCATGATCGCTGCGGCGCTCGGAGGACAGGTAGATCCCGGCGGAGAAGAAGCCGGTGACGAGCATCGCGTCGACGACGATCCGGGAGATCCCCGGCAGCGGCGCGGGCGCCCAGCCGTGGGGGACGAGCAGGCCGGCGACCGCCGCCCACAGCGGCGGATTGCGGGTGAGGAACGTGCGCAGCCGGGGGCCGAGCCCCACCGGGCCGCCCTCGCCGAAGCTCGACCCGATCCCGAATCCGAGGATGAACAGCGCCGGACCGCCGACCAGCTGGTCCCAGGCGACGCTCGCGTGCAGCGCCCGCGCGCCGAGCAGAGCGCTCACGATCGGGTTGCCGAGATAGCCGGTGTTGGTGATGACCACGCTGCACACCACCGCGCCGAGCCGGCGGCGCTCGAGGTGCAGAGCGAAGCGCCCGAGCGCCCAGGTGAGCGCCGCCACCACGACCATCATCAGCCAGCCGAGCCCGAGCCCGACTCCGCTCGACAGCGAGATCCGCAGGTGGGCGAGGTTCACGTAGGCGACGAACGGGACCAGCAGGTAGAGCATCACCTGCAG
>CAXTTD010000034.1:0-4371 GCA_964246945.1 uncultured Solirubrobacteraceae bacterium
ATCCGGCAACGGCAGCGACACGGGCAGCGCCGGTGGCTCGGCAGCGCCGGCGAAGACGTCGGGGACCCGAACGAAGCGTGGCGCCGCGGGCGGGGGTAACGGGAACGGGAACGGGAACGGAAAGCCTGGCGCAAAGTCGGGCGCTCACGGATCCGGCAACGGAGCGCGTGCCGGGACGCCACCGCCCCGACCGCCGCGCAAGAAGAAGAAGCGATCGGGCCGCCGTCGCTGATGACCGACGTGGATGAGGCGGCCGACCGGGTCCAGGAACTGATGGAGCGAATCGCGGACGCGGCGGACCTCGAGGTCGATGTGGAGATCTACGACGATGACGAGGGCGGCGGTCTGCGGGCCGAGTACCTCGGCGACGACGTCGCGGTGCTCATCGGCCACCATGGGCAGACGATCGACGCGATCCAGCATCTCGCGTACCGGATCGCAAGTCGCGGCGACGGCGACCGGATCCCCGTGGTCGTCGACGCCGACGGCTACCGCGAGCGGCGCGCCGTGGCGCTGCGCCAGACCGCGGACCAAGCGGCCGAGACCGCGCTGCGTGACGGGCGTCCGGTGGGGCTGGAGCCGATGAGCGCGCTTGAACGCAAGGTGATCCACGAGCACCTGAAGGGTCGTCGTGATCTTGAGACGTACAGCGAAGGTCAGGAGCCGGCGCGGCATCTGGTGGTGGCGCCGCTTGTTGAGGGTTGAACCCGGCGCGGTGCGAGGACGTCGACCCGGGCGGCTCGCTCTCCGCTGACGGTGCGTTCGTGAACTGCCAGGCGTTCGCAAGGCCGCTCGGGGCGGGCATCCTCTCCCCGAGTGAGCTCAGCATCCGCGCGGCGAACCGCAAGGCCGCTTGGAGGCGCCTGGTGCTCTGTTCGGGGTGTTTCACGTTTTACTGCCCGGTGAAACAGGGTCGTGGAGTTCGGTGATGAAGCGCCGTGTGGTGCAGGCGGTGCAGGTGCGGGTGCTCCATCTGCCGCTGGTGGGGTTGCTCGAGTGAGGCGTCGTGCGTCCGGGTGTGCGTCGACCGAGACCCTGGGTCGGCGCGGCGGCGAGCCGCGGCGAATGCCGGTCTGGGACGGCGCGATCGGCATTCCACGCGTCGCGAAGCGGCGGTCCGTCCCGGGCGACGAGCGCGTTTCACGTTTTACTGCCCGGTGAAACAGATCCCTAGGTCGGCGCAAGCGCGTCTCGCTGACGGGTGGGGTGTTTCACGTTTTACTTGACGGTGAAACAGATTGGGGCTAGAACTCGCCGTCGACATGGCTGAGCTGAGCGACTTCGATAGGGGATTTCTCACCGGATTGCTAGTCGGGGAGGGGTCGTTCGGTGGTGACGGGAAGCAGCCGCAGATCGTGCTGCGGATGCACGTGCGTCATGAGCGGATCTTTCGCTGGCTGGAGTCGCGCTTCCCCGCGTGCCGGCTGTACGGGCCGTATGACCATGGGGGTCGGCGCTACTTCCAGTGGATGGCCCGCGGGCGGGCCCTCATCGACGAGCTGCTGCCCTACCTCGACCCTGACGAGATCGATGCCCTCGACGCCCATGCCGGCGAGCGGCTGCGGGAGATGTACGAGCGATATGCGCCGTTCATCGCCACCCAGCGCCGCCGTGCCGGTCTCGAACCCGGCGATCCTGAGGACGACGGCGCATGAGCAGCGGGCACGTCAGCGGTGCGGTCACCGTGTCCGACCTCATCGAGCGCTTCGGTCTCCCCGTCGCTGCCGCGGGGCAACTCGACGACCTCGCGCGGCTGATCGCCGCCGACGAGGGCGCCCCCACGACCCTGCACGAACCGCGGCGGATCATCGAGGACCATCTTGCCGACTCCCTGGTCGCGCTCGAGCTCGATCACGTTCCCTGGAGCTCGGGGAGGATCGCCGACCTCGGAGCGGGCGCCGGGTTCCCGGGGCTCCCGCTCGCCATCGCGCTCCCGGACGTCGCCGTCGTGCTCGTCGAGAGCAACACCCGCAAGTGCGAGTTCCTGCGCGGTGCGGTGCGCCGCCTGGGGCTCCAGAACGTGGAGATCGTGCGGGCCCGGGCCGAGCAGTGGGAGGCCGGGCGGGAGGCATGCGCGGTGGTCGGCGCCCGCGCGCTGGCTGCGCTCCCGGTGGTCGCCGAGTACGCCGCGCCGCTGCTGCGCACCGGCGGGGCGCTCGTCGCCTGGCGCGGTCGTCGCGACCCGCGCGAGGAGACAATGGGGGCGATCGCCGCCGTCGAGCTCGGGCTCGAGCCGCTCGACCCGGTCGCGGTCGCCCCGTACCCCGAGGCGCTGCACCGTCACCTGCACGTGATGGTGAAGACCGCGCCGACGCCATCCCGGTTTCCCCGTCGCCCTGGGGTGGCGCGCAAGCATCCGCTCGGTCGGGCTGTCTGACCGCCCGCGGCGCTAGCGTCAGCCGATGCAATGGGCACTGTGTATGCGATCGCCAACCAGAAGGGCGGAGTCGGTAAGACGACGACGGCGGTCAACCTCGCGGCATGCGTCGCCGAGGCCGGCTACGAGTCGCTGCTCATCGACATCGATCCCCAGTGCAACGCGACGCTGGGCTTGGGCATCGACAAGCGCGCGGGCCCCACCCTCTACGACGCCCTCATCGACGGGCTGCCGCTCGAGGAGGCCGTCCACCCCACCGCGGTGGCGGGCCTCGGGCTGGTGCCGGCCGGCCCCGACCTCGCCGGCGCGACGGTCGAGCTGCCGCGGCTGCCGGGATCCGAGAACCGGCTCCGGGAGGCTCTCGGCCCGATCCGGGAGCGCTATGCGTTCGTGCTGCTCGACTGCCCGCCGGCGCTGGGTCCGCTCACTGTCAACGCGCTCGTCGCCGCCGATCGGGTGATCGTACCGGTGCAGGCCGAGTATTTCGCCCTCGAGGGCCTCGCCGGTCTGCTCGACACCCTGTCGCTCGTCCAGCGCGAGCTCAATCCGCGACTCACCGTCGCCGGGATGCTGCTCACGATGCACGACAATCGCACCCGCCTCGCCCAGGAGGTGGAGTCTGAGGTTCGCGCCCACTTCCCCAAGCTCGTCTTCGACACGGTCATCCCGCGCAACGTGCGGGTCGGCGAGGCGCCGAGCTTCGGGCAGCCGGTGATCCACTTCGACCCGCACTGCGCGGGGGCGGAGGCGTACTTCGAGCTCGCCAAGGAGGTGGCGGCACGTGGCTGAACGGACGCCGCGGATGGGTCGCGGTCTCGCGGCGATCCTGGCGGTCACCGACGACGCGGCGGACGCGACCGAGGAGCTGCGCTCGATCCCCGTCGAGTTGATCGTTCCCAACCCCCATCAACCGCGGCAGGACTTCGACGAGGCGTCGATCGTCGTCCTCTCGGACTCGATTCAGGCGCGCGGCGTGCTGCAACCGGTACTCGTCCGTCCAGTCCCCGGCGGCACCTACGAGCTTGTCGCCGGCGAGCGCCGCTGGCGGGCCGCCGGCCTCGCCGGCCTCGCCGAGATCCCCGCCCTCGTCCGTCCCCACGACGACGCGGCCTCGCTCGAGGTCGCGCTCATCGAGAACATGGCCCGGGAGGACCTCAACCCGGTCGAGGAGGCGCGCGCCTGTGCCGCGCTCACCGAGGAGCTCGGCCTCTCCCGCGATGAGGTCGGTCGCCGCGTCGGCCGCAGCCGCGTGACCGTCTCGAACCTCGTGCGGTTGCTCGAGCTCCCCGACGACACGCTCGAGCTCATTGCCGCCGGCGATCTCTCCGAGGGCCACGGCCGTGCGCTCCTCACTGCTCCCGGCAACGATGACCGCCGCCGCCTCGCCCGTGATGCCGTCGCCGGCGGCTGGTCGGTCCGGGAGCTTGAGGCCCGCGCCCGCGGCGAGCGCCCCGCCGCCCGCTCGGTACGTCGACGTACCGCACCCACCCTGCATCCCGACCAGGAGGACGCGGTCGTCCAGATCAATGACTCGCTCGGCGCCGCGTTTGGCCGCGAGGTCGAGGTCACCGCAACCGCCGGTGGGTATCGCGCCCATCTCACGTTCGACTCGCTCGAGGACGCCCTCGAGTTGGCTCGGCGCCTGGGGTCCGACTCCCGGATCTGACGCGCCGGTGCGGCCCTGATGTCCATAAATCGCCACCGAGATCAACGGCGTGGGGCTCCGCCGGCAGCCGTCCGCGGCGGTCCCTCGCGCCTGCTGCGGCACCGCTCGGCGACGGCAAGGCCTCGGTAGACTCCACGGCCGTCGGGCGATTAGCTCAGTCGGTTAGAGCGCTTCTCTGATAAGGAAGAGGTCCCAGGTTCGAGTCCTGGATCGCCCACTCGTCCTGGTGTTCCTCGACCCGAGGCGGCCGGACTCTCCGCGCAGGTCCGGTAGCCACGCCGCGGGCTCAGACGCTCGCGAGAGCGGGGCGGCCTCGAGGGATAAGAAC
>CAXTTD010000034.1:4471-14769 GCA_964246945.1 uncultured Solirubrobacteraceae bacterium
CAGACGCCCACCCTCCATTCTTGAACGCCTGGGCGCGCTCGTTTAGGATCCCCGTCGTCTGGGTGCGCGTCGCGCACCACCCGAACACGTCCCCCGGGGAGGCGAAGTGTTAGCGGAGACGATGGTCAGCGAGACGGGGTCGGTCGACGCGCTGGACCTGCGCGACGTTCATAAGACGTTCGGTCGCGTCCAGGCAGTGCGCGGGATCGACCTGCGGGTGCGGGCGGGCGAGATCGTCGCCTACCTCGGCCCCAACGGCGCCGGCAAGACCTCGACGATCGACATGATTCTGGGGCTCTCCGCGCCGTCCCGCGGTGCCGTTCAGGTCTACGGCCTGGCGCCGGCACAGGCGATTCGGCGCGGCCTGGTGTCCGCGGTCCAGCAGTCCGGTGGGCTGCTCAAGGACCTGACGGTGGAGGAGACCGTGCGCTACTTCGCGAGCCTGTTCGCATCCACCCGCGCGCCGCGCGAGGTGATGGATCGCGCGTCGATCACCGAGCTCGCCGACCGGCGGGTCGGCAAGTGCTCGGGCGGCGAGCAGCAGCGTCTGCGGTTCGCGCTCGCCCTGCTGCCCGACCCGGAGCTGCTCATCCTCGACGAGCCCACGCAGGGGATGGATGTCGAGGCGCGACGAAAGTTCTGGGCGGCGATCCGGGAGGACGCCGCGCGCGGCCGCACGATCCTGTTCGCGACGCACTACCTCGAGGAGGCCGACGCCTACGCCGACCGCATCGTCGTCATCCGCCACGGCGAGATCGTCGCCGACGGGACGGCCGCCGAGGTGAAGTCGATGACCGCCGGGCGCACGGTGCGGGCAACGCTGCCCGGGGCCGACGCCGCGCGGATGCGCAGCCTGCCCGGCGTGGAGGAGGTGGAGATCCGGGGCGATACGGTGCTCCTGCACGCGAGCGACAGCGACGCGGTGGCGCGTCACCTGCTCACGGAGACCGGCGCCCGCGACCTCGAGATCACCGCACGTGGCCTCGAGGAGGCGTTCATCGCGCTCACGAGCGATTCCGCCCCGGCACGTTCGGCACCTCCGGCACCCCCGGGCGTCGCCGCCGCACGAGACGGAGCGAGCGCGTGAGTGTCGAGGTCACGTCGCTCTCGGTCACCGGCCGGCGCGTCCCCCGGCTCGGAGGGTTCAGCCCCACGATCCTCCAACTCGAGGTCCGGCGGCTGCTTCGCAACCGGCGCACGCTGCTGTTCAGCCTCGTCGTCCCGGTGATCTTCTTCCTCATCTTCGGCCTCAACGGGGCGTACGCGAACGACCGCTCGGGCCACGGCAACGTGTCCGCCTACGTGATGATCAGCCTGGCGCTGTACGGCGCGGTGCTCGCCACCTCGAGCGGGGGCGCGATGGTCTCGATCGAGCGCGCCGCCGGCTGGAGCCGGGCGCTGCGCGTCACCCCGCTCTCGCCGGTCGCCTACATCATCACCAAGATGCTCAGCGCCCTCGTGCTCGGAGGCGCCTCGGTCCTTGTGGTGAACATCGCCGGGATCGTCACCGGCAAGCCCTCGATGCCGACCCACATCTGGATCATCACCGCGTTCGCGGTGTGGATCGGCTCCCTGCTGTTCGCGGCCTTCGGCCTGTTCATCGGCTATCTGCTGCCCGCCGAGAACGTGATGCAGCTGATCGGCTTCGCGCTGATGCTGTTCTCGTTCGGCGCCGGGGTGTTCGTCCCACTCAGCCAGTTCAGTCACACCCTGCGCACCATCGCCCAGTACACGCCGCTGTACGGCCTCAGCCAGCTCGTCCACTATCCGCTGGAGGGTGGCCAGGTGCACGCGGCGTGGCTGGTCAACCTGTTCGCCTGGCTGATCATCTTCGTCGCCGGCGCCGCGTGGTGGTTCCGGCGGGACACCGCACGCACCTGAGCGGGACGCCGGCGACCGGCTGGCCGGCAGAGGGTCAGCGAGAGGTGGTGGCGAGCTTGATGCCGAGCCCGATGAACGATGCCGCGAACACCCGCCGCACGCGCTGCACGGCCTGCGGGCGGTCGATCACGTGGCGGCGTACGGCCGCGGCGCCGACGCCGTAGATCACGAACACGACGAACGTCATCGCCATGAACGTCCCGCTCAGCACGAGCAGGCGCGCGAGCTGGTGATGAGCATGCGCCGGCACGAACTGCGGGAGGAACGCGAAGAAGAACAGCGTCAGCTTGGGATTGAGCAAGTTGGCAAGCACTGCGGAGCCGACAACGCGGACGGCCGAGCGAGGCGGCAGATCATCCTCAATGACGAGCCGGCTCTTGTCCCGCCAGGCCAGCACGGCCAGGGCCAGCAGGTAGGCGACGCCCGCGATCCGCAGGGCGTCAAAGGCGACGCCGCTCGCGCGCAGCAGTGCCGCCGTACCGGTGACTGCGGCGACGAGGTGCGGAACGATCCCCAAGGTGCATCCGAAGGCGGCGATGATGCTCGCGCGCGCCCCACGGGAGACGCCGGCCGACAGCGTGATCAGCGCTCCGGTGCCCGGCGTGGCCACGATGATCAGGGAGGTCAATAGGAACGCGACGCTCACCCGCCCAGCATAACTTTCACTCGTCGCTGGGCGATCGGCTCAGCAGCGGCTTCCGGCGGCCGCGCGCGCGGCCGGGACCGCGACTGGCCGACGCTCCAACTCGCTTACGGCATGGCCCACCGCGCCGAGACCCTCGCGGTAGGCGCGCGCCGCGGAACCGGGGTCCGGGCCCAGCTCGACCACCGTGGTCCCCGCGCTGCGCAACGAGCGGACCGGGGCCTCGAGCGCGCTCGCGTTCCGCGGCGCGAGGACCACCGCCGCTGGCCCGGACGAGCCGGCCGCGATCACCGCGTCGACGGAGGAGATCTGCTCGGAGGCGGAGGCGTCCGCCGGTCCCCGAACGCTGAGCCGGTAGCCGAGCCGGGTCGCCTCCCGCCGCGCGCCACAGCGCAGCGCCGCCGCTGCGGCCTCGGACCCCCCGCCGGCGAGGAGCGCGATGGCGTGGGCGCCGGGCGGCGCCGACGCGGCCGACGAGGCGCAGCCGCTCACCGCGAGCGCTCCCGCGGCCAGCACGCCGACGGCGCAGCCCCGGGTTGCGCGACTCACGAACGCCATCCGCGCGCCATCCTCGCACTCCCGGACGGCGGCGACCCCGCCGCGGCCTACGCCTGGTGCAGCACGATCAGCCGGTCGCCGGCGGCGAGCTGCGGATCCTCGCCGATCCCGAGGTCGACATGACCGTCGCGAGCGATGCCGAGCACGAGCGCTCCCGGGTCGGCGCGGGCGCTGCTGAGCGTCCGCGCGGCCAGCGCCTCGTCGACGATCTGTTCCTCGAGGCGATAGTTGGTGGCGTCGACCAGCTGCAGCAGCAGATCGCCGGCTTCGGGGGTCTCGAGCGATTTGGCGACGGTATGGCCGACGAGCTCGTCAGCGGACAGCGTGTGCGTGACCCCGAGATCCTGCAGCGCCCGGGCCACGCGCTGGGAGTCGGTGAGCGCGTAGGTCTTCAGCTTGGGCGCGAGCGTGTGCAGGGTGACTGCGACCACCATCGTGTCGGCATCGACCACGCAGGCGATGAGCGCGCGGTCGGCGTCCTGGGGTTTGGCGCTGGCGATGACGTGCTCGTCGGTGGGGTCGCCGGTGATCAAGATGACGTCGTCGGGGGCCCCCGCGGGCTTCTCGGCGGCGACGAGGACGACGGTCGTGTCCCGCCGGCAGAGCTCCTCGAGCACGCGGGGGACGATTGGGTCCACGCCGAAGATGACGGTGTACGGGTCGTCGGGGAGTCGTATGTCCATGCCGAGCAGCCTCCTGAGGTGGTTGACCGCGGAGAACCCCGCGAGAATGCCGAAGATGGCACCGACGATCGGGATCGTGGTGAGCATCACGAACGATGCGATCACGCGCCCGATCGTGTTGTGCGGGAGCACGTCGCCGTAGCCGACGGTGGTCGCGGTGGTGATCGCCCAGTAGAGCGCCAGCCAGTAGCTGTCGTGCTGGGTGAGCGCGAACAGGCCGGCGGCGACCAGGATGATGAGCACCGCGGTGATGACGAGTGCCCACACGCGGCGATGGCGCAGAGGCCGTAAACGTCGAGAGATCGAGAGGAAGATCAGCATCGCCGGGTGTCGGCGGACACCGTAGGGGACGGGGGAGACGAGTTGCGATAGCGTGCCGCCGGTTGCCCGCTCTCCCGCCGACTGCGCCTGGCTCTGCCCCCCGAAACGTCGACGGCCCCGACGAGCGGCTGCGCGCCTACCTGAGCCGGCCGATGGACCCACCGGCGCCGGCGGTCACCCAGGCGATTGCCGCGGGACCGATCGACCCCGCGGACTCACTGGGTCGCCGCGACCTCGATCGCCTGCGTGATCCGGCGCCGTGCGCGGCTGAGGTCGGGTGGTGCACGCTGCCGGACGGCGTCGCCTACGCCGCGGTGCGAACCGAGATGCCCGGCGTCACGGGCGAGATGATCGAGTGGTGGTTTGACTGGCACCCACGGGACTCGCTGCGCTACCAGATCTGGTTTCCCGGCGCGCATGAGTCCACCCGGTTCGAGCCGCCGCCGTCCGCATCGCGCAGAGCGCACTGGGGGGCGGTCCACTATCCGGTCGAGGACATAGGTCTGGGCATGGACCCGCTGCGGATCGCGTTCCTGCCGCCGAGCCAGCTCGGCTTCGCCTCCGACGCGCTCGACGATCCGCACGTGGCGACGATCGTCGGTGGCCTGGTGGGTGATGAGCGACGGCACGTGCAACACACGCTCATGACCCACGTGTTCCTCACCGCCGCCGACGGGGTGGTGCTGCGCAGCCGGTTCTGGATCGGTGCCGCGCTGCGACCCTACGCGCCGCGCCCCGTCGCCGATCTTGCCGCACGGGTGCTGGTCCGCCATGCGGTCCGCAAGCGGCTCGTGCCGGCGCGCACCCCACTGGCGATGGCCACCCATTGCGCGGCCGAATACGCCAACCTGGCCGGGCTGCTTCCGGAGCTGTACGCCGCCTACGGCCCGCCGACCGTGCCGCCGGCCGCCGTCTCGGTCTGAGCGGTCCCCGGGGCCGCCAGGCGGGCCGCGAGCGGGCGCGTCTGGCGGTCTTCGGCGATGAAGCGCGAGGGCAGCGGCCCCGAGAGGGGCGCGAGACCCGCCTGAGACCCGTCACCGTGGGCGACCCCCCGGCCGGGGGGTTTCGTTTTCCGCCGACGGGCTTGACACTATCCTTACACGGTGGATCGGGAGCCCGACCATGGCCCCACACCACGGCCCGGCACCCGCTCGACGGCCGGCCTTCACCGAACCGGGAGATTCGATGCGACTGCTCGTTGCGCAAGCGACCCATCCGCTCGAGGGGGAGATCATGATCCCCCCGTCCAAGTACCACGCGCACCGGGCGCTGATGCTCGCGGCGCTCGCGCCCGGCACCTCGACGATCTCAGCGCGGACCACCGCCCGGCACGTCAACTTCACCGTGTCCGCGCTGCGCGGTCTCGGCGTCGACATCCGCGCCAACTCGACGTCGTGGATGGTGAACGGCGCCGAGGGGTTCTCGCCGGCCGGCGATGAGATCTCCGTCGGCAGCTCGGGGACGACGCTCTACTTCCTGGTCGGCCTCGCCGCGCTCAGCGACCGCCCGGTGACCATCACCGGCCAGAGCTACTTCCGCCGACGTCCGATCGGACCGCTGCTGCGCGCGCTGCAGCGCCTCGGGGTGCGGGTCGACTACGAGGGGCAGTCGCTGCCGGTGACGGTCCATCCCGGTCGGCCCTGGGGCGGTCGGGTGCGGATCGACGGCACGCTGTCGCAGTGGGTCTCGGGCCTCATCATGCTCGCGCCGTTCGCCCGCGAGGCGACCACGATCGAGGTCACCGGCGAGCTCAACGAGCAGCCCTACCTCGAGCTCACGCTCGAGATGATGCGCCAGTTCGGCCTTGAGGTCTCGGTGCGCGAGGACTGGCGGGAGTTCCGGATCGAGCCCGGGCAGGTCCCGCGGGCGGGGGACGTCATCCTCCCGCCCGACATCGGCTCGGCGGTGTTCGGGCTCGCTGCCTGCGCGCTGCATCCGTCGAAGGTCACCTTCCGCAGCCCGGTGCCCATCCACGGCCACCCCGAGCGCAAGGTGCTCGAGGAGCTCGTCTCGGTGGGAGTGCCCATGCAGTTCTCGCCCGACGGGCTGTCGATCTCGATCGATCACGACGGCACCCCGCCGGTCGCCGGCCGTCTCGACTGCCGCGACATCCCGGACATGATCCCGATCCTGTCCACGCTCGCGAGCCGAGCCCGCGGCCGCACCGTCCTCTCCCACGTTTCCCACGCCCAGCTCAAGGAGTCCGACCGGCCCCACGCGATGCTGCAACTGCGGCGGATGGGTGCCCGGGTCGAGTTCGACGGCAACGACATGGAGTTCGAGGGTGTCCAGCACCTGCACGGCGCCGAGCTCTCCTCGCTCAACGACCACCGCATCCTGATGGCGCTCACCGTCGCCGGCTCGACGGCGAGCGGGATGACCGAGATCTCGTTCCCGCACGCCTACCGGATCTCCTATCCGGAGTTCATCGAGCACATGAACGAACTCGGCATTCCCGCCGCGGTGACGCCGCGGGTACCGGCGACCGTCGCCTCGTGACGGTCGCCGCGCCGCCCGCCGGGTTGCTGCTCGACGACCTCGAGCGCTGGGCGGGGCGCGACCCCGACGGCACCGCGGCGGTGTGCGTCGACTCCGCCGGGGTCGACCGCGTCCTCTCGTGGGGCGCGCTCTGCGCCGACTCCGACGCGCTCGCCGGCCGCCTGCTCGCGCTCGGCGTCGCGCCCGGGGAGCCGGTCGCCTACCAGCTGCCCAACCGGCGCGAGTTCCTCACCGTCACCCTCGCGGTGCTGCGGATCGGGGCGGTGTGCATGCCACTGATGCCGATCTTTCGCGAACGCGAGCTCGGGTTCATGCTCGGCGAGGCGGCGCCGCGGGTGCTGTTCGTGCCCGACACGTTCCGCGGGCGCGACCACGCGGCGCTCGCCGCAGCGGTGCGCCCGACCGCGCCCTCGCTTGAGCACGTGATCGTGCTGCCCGAGTACGCGGCGCTGATCGACGGCGCGCCCACGCCCGATCCGATGGCGCTCGGTGCCCGCCGGCCCGCCGGAGCCGACGTCGCCCAGCTGCTGTTCACGAGCGGCTCGACCGGGGACCCCAAGGGCGTCCTGCACCGCCACGAAGTGCTGACCCGCGCCGCCGACGCCCACATCGCCCACTTCGGGCTCACCGCCGACGACGTGATCTACGTCCCCTCGCCCTACGCCCACCAGACCGGCTTCCTCTACGGCATGGGCATCGCCCTGCGCCTCGGCGTCACCCAGGTCGCCTCCGAGCACTGGGACGGCGAGGCCGGCTGCGACGCGATGGAGCGCCACGGGGTGACGTTCACCCAGGCGGCGACCCCGTTCCTCGCCGACCTCGTGCGCGTCGCCAGGGCGCGCGGCGGGCGGGGCCCGCGAGCCTTGCGGATGTTCGTGGCCACCGGAGCGGCGGTGCCTCGCGCCCTCGCCCACGAGGCGCGGGCGGTCCTCGGCGCCGAGGTCGGCGGCGGGTTCGGGACCACCGAGTCGTGCATGGGCGCCGGATTCGTGCCCGGTCTGCCCGACGAGCGGACGTGGAGCAGCGACGGGCGGGCCCTCGCGAACGTCCGCCTGCGGGTTGTCGACGACGCGGGACGGCCGCTCCCGCCGGGCGTCGAGGGGAACTTCGAGATCGGGACCGACACCCTGTTCGCCGGCTACCTGAACCGGCCGCGGGCGAGCGCGGAGGCGCTGTCCCCCGACGGCTGGTACCGGCCGGGCGACCTGGCGACGATCGACGCGGACGGCTACCTGCGGATCACCGGGCGGGTGCGCGATGTCATCAACCGTGGCGGCGAGAAGGTGCCGGTCGCCGAGATCGAGCAGCTGCTCTACGGGATGGACGCGGTGGCGGAGGTCGCGATCGTGGCCATGCCCGACCCCCGGCTCGGCGAGCGGGCGTGCGCGTTCGTGGTGCTCGCCCCCGGTGAGCGGTTGAGCTTCGCCGAGCTGCAGTCTCACCTGGATGCCCACGGCGTGGCCAAGACCTACTGGCCCGAGCGCCTGGAGCTGGTGACGGAGCTTCCGCGCACCCCGTCCGGCAAGATCCAGAAGTTCGCGCTGCGCGATCGCGCGCGGACGTTGACCCCTGACCCGGAGAGAAAGGCAGCCCCCGCATGACGACCACCGCCGCCGCCCCACCTGAAGCCGGCGAGCTCGCCGCCCTCACCGAGGAGATCCGCGACTACGTCCGCGGGCCTGGGGAGCGGTGGGCGGAGCGCATCGAGCGCGAGCGGGCGGTTGCGCCGGAACTGTGGGAGGAGCTGAACGACCTCGGCTACCTGCGGCTCGCCGCGCCCGTGGAATACGGCGGCCGGGGGATCCCGTTCACGACGTACCTGCCGCTGCTCGAGATCTTCGCGATGTCCCACGCCGCGCTGCGGATGATCGTCCACGTGAGTAACGGCGTGTGGCGCTCGATGGACTCCCATGCCTCCGCCGAGCAGCGCGAGCGGTTCGTGCTCCCCCAGGTCGCCGGCGAGGTCAAGGTGGCGTTCACCCTCACCGAGCCGACCGCGGGCACCGGCGCTGACCTGCGCTGCTCGGTGACCCGTGAGGGCGACACCTACTTCCTCTCCGGTGAGAAGCACATGATCACCTTCGGGACGATCTCCGACTACCTGCTGCTGTTCGCCCGGGTGCAGGGCAGCGTGGGCGCGCAGGGTACCGTGGCGTTGCTCGTCCCGCCCCGCGGGGAGGGGATCGAGGCGACGGTGATGCCCGAGTCGATGGGCGTGCGCGGCTCCGATCACGGTTCCTTCCTGTTCAATCGCGCGCCGGTGCCGGTCGCCAACCGCCTCGGGGAGGAGGGGGAGGGCCTCGGCGTCGCGCTGAGCGGCTTTCTCACCCCGTCGCGGATCGCGGTGGCGATGACGTGCGTGGGGCTCGCGCGCCGCGCGCTAGAGCTGGCGGTGGAGTATGCGACCGGCCGGGAGACGTTCGGCAAGGTGCTCGCCTCGCGGCAGGCAATCGCGTTCATGCTCGCGGAGATGCGGGCCGACATCGAGGCCTCGCGGGCGCTCGTGATGCAGTCGGCGGCCCGCTGGGAGAGCGGTGAGGAGGCGAACGCCGACTCGGCGATGGCCAAGCTCACCGCGGTCGACATGCTCGCCCGGGTGACCGACCAGGCGCTGCAGATCCACGGCGGGATCGGCTATTGGTCCTCCTCGCCGATCGAGCGCATCTACCGCGACGCCCGGGCCCAGCGCTTCGAGGAGGGCACCAACGAGATCCAGAAGACGGTGATCGCCCGGGACCTGTTGAGCGCGCCCGCGACCCGGTTCGGCGCCTGAGTCTGCGCGGGTCGGCGGCGCCCGTGCTGGAGCACGTCTTCCGGCCGGCTTCGATCGGCCCGCTGTCGCTCGAGCACCGCGTCGTGATGGGCTCGATGCACCTGGGCCTCGAAGCGCTCGATGACGACGGGCGGGCGCTCGCCGCCTTCTACGCCGAACGGGCCCGTGCGGGGGCCGGGCTGATCGTCACCGGTGGCTCGGCGGTGAGCCGCGAGGGCGCGGCGGGGCGCGGCTACTCGTTCGTGAACGATCCCGCCGACGGGTCGCGGCTGGCCCGGGTCGCCGACGCCGTCCACGCGGCTGGTGCCTCGGTGCTGCTGCAGCTGTTTCACGCCGGGCGCTACGCGATCCCCGACGCGTTCGGGCTGCAGCCGGTCGCGCCGTCGCCGGTGTACGCGCGGCTGGTGCGGGCCGAACCGCGCGAGCTGTCGGATTCCGAGGTCCGGGAGACGATCGCCGACTTCGCGCGCGGTGCCGAGCGTGCTCGGTCGCTGGGGTTCGACGGCGTGGAGATCATGGGCTCCGAGGGCTACCTGCTCAGCCAGTTCGTGGCGCCGATGACCAACCTGCGCGACGACGAGTGGGGCGGCGACCCGGAGCGGCGGATGGCGTTCCCGCTCGCGGTGGCGGCCGCGGTGCGGGAGGCGATCGGCGGGGATCGCGCGATCGTGTACCGGATCTCGGGCGCCGATCTCGTGCCCGGGGGCGCGTCGGAGGAGGAGGTGGCGACGCTCGCCGTGCGCCTGGTCGAGCCCGATCCCGACCGGCCGGGCGTCGGCGGCGCGCGCGGGGTGGACGCGGTGAACGTCGGGGTCGGCTGGCACGAGGCGCGGGTCCCGACGGTGCAGCTCGCGGTGCCGCCGGGGACGTGGACGCCGTGGGCGCGGGCGCTGCGCCGCCTGTTTTTTTTTAATGTTATGGCGTCCAACGTGATCTACAC
>CAXTTD010000035.1:0-2254 GCA_964246945.1 uncultured Solirubrobacteraceae bacterium
CAAATTCGCGGTTGACGAGCTGGTAACGCAGATCTTGGTCCTTGACGCAGATCATCGCGGGGGTGTTGTCGATCACCGCCCGCAAGGTCCGGTCACTGGCGCGCCGCTGCTCGCGGGAGGCGCGTCGGTCGCTGACGTCCTGAAGATGCGACACCGCGTACAACGGTTTCCCCGTCCTATCCCTGACCATCTCAGATCGAGCCTGCACCCACACCACTGACCCGTCCTTGCGCAGATAGCGCTTCTCATGCTTCGCGCTGTCGCTCATGCCCGCGATCGCCCCCGCGAGAAGCCGGCGGTCGGCCTGCACGTCGTCAGGATGCGTGAAATCGCCCAGCGAGGTGCCGATCAGCTCGCCGCGCTCATAGCCGAGCATCCGGCAATACGCGTCGTTGACCCGCAACCGCCGGCCGTCCAATCCGATCACCGAAATCCCGAGCGGCGCATGCTCAAACGCCGAGCGAAACAGCTCCTCAGACGCCGCTAGGGCATCGCGTCCCACCGCGACCGCTGACTCCAAGCGCCGCTGCTCACCCACCTCGTGCGACACCGCCAATGCCCCACGCTCAGTCCCCGGTAGGCGGATCGGCGCCACGCGAATCGACACCGGGGCTCGGCCCACCCGACAAAAGTCGAAGCTCGTCGTCTCACCCTGTACGGCTGCCTCATAGGGACCCCGGAGAACCTGCCAGAACTCCGCCGAGATCACCTCCGGCAGCCACCGGCCGACCATCGCCTCCACTGCGGTCAACCCCAGCGCTTCGCCTTCGGCAAACCGCACGCGAAGCTCGTCGTCAATCACGACTGCCGTGCCACCCGGAACTCCGGCCAACACCGCCTGACAAAGCTCGCGCAGCAAGCCCAACGAGACCCCTGGATCGTCTGCTTGTGCATCGATTGTCTCGCTCACTACACGCTCCCCCATCAATCACGACCGGCGCAGCCGCCGCGCCAACTCGTGCGCGATGATGCGTGACCCAAGCGTCGACACTCATCAATCAACGACGCTCGCGTAAAACAAGCATCGACCAGAGCGCAACACACCTTTAGCCCAACCCCACACGATCATCCCCACGCATCCGCTCCTCAAGGAGCGCCAGTGCTGCGAGCACCTTCCCATGGTGTGACTATCCGACAACCCGTGCCGCACCTCGAGTAGGGGCACGACCTCGCGTCGACATCAAGTACATCGCTGCCAAGCCAGCGAGGTATCCCAGTGACGCCCTCTTGTCGCGGAGAAGGTCGCCTCACTCCGCGGGCGGAGCGTCGTGCGGGCCGTCAGTAGATGGTTACAGGCACTCCGGGGCCGATGCGCGCGGCGAGCCACTCGATCGCTGCGGTGGCGAGGCGCATACAGCCGTGGGATTGGGCTTGGCCGAGTGTTCCACCGAGCAGATCACGTCCGTGGATCGCGATCTGACCGGGTCCGCCGTCGAATTGCGAGAGCACGTTGGAGCGTGCGCTGAGGGCTAGCGCGAGCGGGCCGCCCGGTCGGTTGGAGCCGAGGCTTACTGTCTCTTGCACGAAGAAGTTGCCGGTCGGGGTGGGCGTCAAGGGCTTACCGACGACGGCGCTGAAGCTTGTGCGTAGGCGGCCATCGCGATAGATCCACATCCGCCGGGCGGAGAGGCTCACGGTGATGTGCCAGGGCGTGATCCGCTCGCTGGTGCCGCCCTGCTTGATCCAACCCGTCAGCCCGTTCGGGCGTCCCGGCAGCATCACCTTCAGCCACCGCGTGTCGCCGCGTCCGCTGGCCTGTCCGATGACCGGCAGCGTCGTGTACTCACCGGTGATCGGCGTCCGGGAGGGCACAAACAGGACCCGGCGGGAGCTTGTTCGCGGGTCGCGGTACGCCAGATGCCCATACTGGAGCTCCGCCAGCCGTTGGGTAGCTCTGACATGCCCGGGAGCGCTCGCGGCCGCAGTTGAGACGGTGATCAACCCCGTCGACGCGCAAAGCACCAGGATCAGACAGAACAAGCCCCCACGAAGTCGCCCCATGTTCTGAGACCGGCACGTGCCGGTCTCAGAACCACGTTTGGCCCTCGTTGATATCTCGATCAGGTCGTTGGTCAACCGGTGAACCCGGCATGATGGATCGGGTGCCTGGGCGCTTGATGGCGGGAGCGCTCCTTGGCCAGACGGGCCTTGCGCTGCTTGGCCAGACGGGCCTTGCGCTGCTTGGCCAGACGCGCTCGACGCTGCTTGGCCAGACGCGCTCGACGCTGCTTGGCCAGACGCGCTCGACGCTGCT
>CAXTTD010000035.1:2354-13887 GCA_964246945.1 uncultured Solirubrobacteraceae bacterium
CGCTGCTTGGCCAGACGCGCTCGACGCTGCTTGGCCAGACGCGCTCGACGCTGCTTGGCCAGACGCGCCTTGCGCCGGCTGGCAGCCTTTGCCTTGGAACTGACCGGCAGGCCGGTCTTCGTGGTGCCGGTCGAGCCGCCGCCCTTTGTGGTGCCGGACGAGCCGCCGCCCTTTGTGGTGCCGGTCGAGCCGCCCGTGACCGGGGTGGTGGTCGGACCGGTAGTCGGGGTGGGTGTAGGACTGGTGACCGGAGTGCCCGTGGCGCCGCTGCCGCCGCTGCCCGGAGTCGCACAGTCAGACGGGATGATCGTGTCATCGATCAGCGTGACTGCGCCGTTACTTGCCAGGAGCCGTCCGTTCACGGTCACGGTGTCGCTGACGCTGATCGACTGGTCCGCCAGAATGGTGCCCACGAACGATGAGCTGGTCCCGAGCGTCGCCGAACTGCCCACCTGCCAGAACACGTTGCACGGTTGGGCGCCGTTGATGTAGCTGATGGTGCTGTCGGTGCCGGTGGTCAGCGTGGATCCGACCTGGAAGATGAAGACGCTGTCGGGATTGCCCTGTCCGTTGAGCGTGAGGGTCCCGTTGGTGTCGAGGCCCACCGCTGAGGCGTTCTGATAGACGCCCGGCGTGAGGGTCAGACCGGTGAGATCCGCCGACGGCAGCAGGACGTCCGGGGCTTCGCCCGCGGCCTGGTTGTACGCGGTGGTGGTGTCAGCCTGGGCATCGTGCGCTACGGCATCGGTGTCGTGTTCAGTCCCCAGGATATTCCCGGGCGGAAACCCAGTGATCGACGTTCCCGGGTACAGGCCGAGATCGCCGCCGACCGTCGATGGGCCCGTATTGGTGACCGTTGAGGCAGCCAGAACACCAAACGGATCGGCCGTCCCAAGCGACGGGGCGGTTCCAACCGCGAGCGCGTTGGCGGGTATCGCGAGCGCGGTCAGCGTGAGGATCGAGACCAGCCCGACACCTGCTTTTTTCCTGCCCAGTCGAGCCAGTCGACCGGTCGGTTTCGTCGGCGCGAAATCAGGTCCGGGAATGCGGCGGCGCGACCTACTCATGGGATTTCTCCTCGTTTTCAGCCTGAAGACACCCGGTGGGTCTGCGCTATGGGATGAGGATGGCCTCCGCCTCCTGCGACCTTAATGGTTTATGTCGACCAACCGAGGACCGGGAAGTAACGGTTCGCGACTAACTCGACAGATGTTTTCGTCATGATGGTCAATCGTGTTCCGCGAGCGACTTCACGATGAACGATCGGGGCGCAGCAAGATCGGACGCCGGTATCTCTCGCGGTGTGATGTCGTAAAGCGACGTGGGGAGGGTGCGGTTGAGTCACCTGGGTCTTCAGGCAGGCCTCGCGGCGGCATCGCGATCAACTCTCGACGGGACGCGACCCCGAGCTTTCGGTAGATGTTGCGCGCATGGGTGCGGATCGTCTCGACGCCGACCTGCAGTGCTCTGGCGATTTGGGCGTTCGATCTACCCTGCTGGAGCATCGGAAGTATCTCCGCCTCTCGCGGGGTGAGTAGCTGGGACCCCGCGACCGGCAGCGTGGCAGACTCCCCGTTCTGCCGAGGTGTGAGCTGAAGGCCCCGCCACGCCAAATAGACCGCCGCCAGCAGATCGCGCGCCTGGGTGTCCCGGCCCAGACAGGCACTGGCCCCGAAGGCGAGCAACTGAGCGCACATACTCGTCGTCGGCTGGCCGGCTATCAGCACCAGCCGAGTGCCTGGATGCTGGCGACTGAGCTCCCGGACCCGCGCCAGCTTGCCCAACGCGTCAACGTCGAGGATTGCCACCTGCGGGCGATGGGCGCGAAGAACCACATCGAGCCGAGCGGGCTCGACGTCACCGGCGACGACCTCTAGCGCCGCGTCGCCGTCGATGACGACCCGCAGGCCTCGGGCTACGAGGTCCTCGAAATGGGCGACGACCAGGGTGATCCGGTGAGAAGAAGTCATGAGGGCTAGCGCACGAGCAGCCGGAAGATCGGCGCACCGCCGCGTTTCCTACATCGGCACAGCAGACCGAAAGGATGAGGGCGAGCTCCCACGCCCGGCCGCGATGGCCCTTGAAGATCACGGGCCGCGGTCAGCCTTGATCTCCTCGTCCACCTCGACGCAGCGAACCGCTCGCAGCGTCCCATGCGGCTCGGCGCGGAGCGACACGGGTGAGCCCGTCCTCACCCGCCCCTTCCCCCGTCGTGCGTGCAAGATCACCCGTTGTGGCGGACGAAAAGACCGTTCCAGTCCTGCAACCTGAGAGACATGAAACGGCTCGGGTCAATCAGCGTCGTGCTGACGGTGCTTGTGGCGCTAGCGCTCTCTGTGACCTTCGTCGCTCAGGCGCGAGCCGTACCAGTCATGCACGCAGATGTTGCCGGAGGAGCAGTTGGGTCCGTCGCCGGAGTCGTGGCTATCGCGACGTCCAGCGAACACTGCACCGGATCCCTGATCGCGCCCAGGGTCGTTCTGACCGCAGCGCATTGCCTAGAGGATGCCGGCAATACAGCAGGCATCCTGGTTCGTCCTAATCAGACCCGCGAGACTCTCGGAGTCTCTCGGTATTACCTGGCGCCAGACTACGACCCTACAAGTCACTTTGATGATGCTGCCGTCCTGATCCTGAAATCGTCGTCAAGCGCACGGGTGCTCTCAGTGGCACGCTCAGAGCCGGCCGCCGGGTCTGGTGCAACCATCACGGGCTACGGTCAGCTCACCTACACTTCAGGCGCCACGACCGCAGCGCATTCCGGCGACACCATCATCCAGTCCCATGTCTACTGTCAAAGCATTTGGGCCGAGCTCGGCGACGCGATGCCCAGCTCGGACGTCTGCGCCCAGAATACTCCGTATAACAACGACACAATCACCAGGGGTGACAGTGGCGGCCCTCTCCTGATCAAGTCGCAGACCGGCAGCTGGGTCATCGCAGGAATCAACGATCTCGTAGTGATCCCGAATAATGTCTACGACGGCGCCGTACCACAAGCATTCGGCCGGGTCGACACGATTCGTCCTTGGATCGAGAGCAAAATCGCCCAGTTCAGCTAGCGCCCTCGCCGCTCACTCGCTCAGAAGTCCCAAGATGAATCCGAGGATCTCCTCGCGGCATTTGACCCAGATGAGCGGCCGCGGTTCCCATCAGATCGGACCGTCGCTCGGCTCGACTCTGGACTTGCGCTCGAGGTCTCCAGCCGGGCCGAGACGTTGGTACGCCCGCGTGCCGCATCCCTCGCGGCAGCCCAAGGGTTCCTGCCGCGTGCAGGGACCCCGACTCTGCGAGCAGGCCCACGACTGACCTGGCGAAGAAATAGTGGCGCACGTCCCCACGGAGAGCGGCCGAGGCGGACCACCGCTCCCGCTTGGGTGACACAACCTTTGATGGCCAGACCAGCAGTCGGCACAGAAGTCTTGGGTCAGTCCGCCGCCTGTCCGACAACACAGACCAGGTCGGACAACCCGGCCACCAGAAGCGTCTCAGTGACAGAAGTCTCGAGGCCCCTCCCTCGACGCGATGGAACGACAGCGGGCCCCCGAGCCTTCGTCGTCACCGACCGCTGTACGATCGCCGACATCGCGCCTTATGCCTATACGCACGTGTCCGAGGGAGGCTTCTCGCTCGACCCATAACCGTCGGTCCGTCAGTGCTGGCGCGCGTCGCTGATCAGTCGGGCACGTCCCGATCACCGCCTGATTGCCTTACCGGAGCTCGTCCGAGACCCGTATCCAGGAGGTCCGCTCAGACGCCACGTGAATCTTGACTTGCCGGTTGGGTCGGCAGCGTAACGCGAGCCGACGATCCCATCTCGTCTCAGGCTGCGTCGTTGTCGTTCGTGCCGGGGGAGCGATACCGTCGCCGGCCCGCGTTGCGACGACGGGTGAGATCGGCAAGCTCAAGGGCAACGACATGCTGCTCGGTGGTCATCTGGCGCACAACAAGGCTGCCGTCGTCTGTCCGAGCTTGAATATCGAGCAACCGTTCAGTCCGGGCTTCCTGCTTGTGCCTGGCGATCGTTGTCGCCGCCCTTTGGCCCGGGGTCTGCGCTGCGTTCTCGCTGGGCAAAACTGAGTTCTCGGCCTGCAAATCCAAGTGGATCGCCACGAGGAGCTCCTTAATGAGGGGTGCCAACCAGCGGCACCACAGGGCGAGCGTCAACCGAACCAATCGCCAACTGACGCGCCTATCACCTAACTATCGGCACACGGCTCTCGCTTCGCGAGCTAACTCAGACGGCGCGTCGCCCAGCGCCCAGAGCTACGCGCTGCTCACTTGCGAAGCCGGGCAAGCCCGAATCACCGATGCCATCCCTGAGGTGCTGCACCTCCCAGCCTCGCAGAGCTCCGACGGGCGCTTGCATCCGTCTGCTCACGCTTCTGCATTCCGTTCCGGCCGCGTTCAGTCACGCCGCTCGGACTGGTGGTGATCGCTGTCAGGCGTTGTGGTTGCGTGTCCGGAGGTCGGACGCGCGGCACATCTCAGCCGCGAATTCACGGGCGGTGCGCGTGGTGGTGAGCAACATGCCTGTGTTTTGTTGGTGTTGGAGGAGCAGATCAAGGTTCTCGGCGGGCATTGGTATGCCGAAGTAGAAGCCCTGGCAGGAGTCAGAACCCAGTTTGGTCAGCTCTTGGTGTTGGTTGGCGGTCTCGACGCCTTCTGAGACGGCGGTCATCCCGAGGCTGTGCGCGAGGTCGATGATGGCCGTAATGATCCTCTGGCTGTCGGGATCGTGGGTGAGTGGGACGATAAACGCTTGGTCGATCTTGATGGTGTCGACGGGCAGCGTGTTGAGATATCCCAGTGAGGAGTATCCGGTCCCGAAGTCATCGAGGGCGAGCGTCACGCCGAGTTCTTTGAGCTCGTTAAGCACCACGATTGCCCGCTGCTCGTCGCGGACGAACACGCTCTCGGTGACCTCCAAGGTCAACAGGCCAGGATCGGTTGACGTGCTCTGAAGGACGCCGGCGACGCTCGGGGCGAATCCGGCGGCCATGATTTGGTGGGCGGATACGTTGACTGAGATGCCGATCTCCGCGCCAGGCGGGCTTTGCCACCGCTGATGGTCTGTGCAGGCTTGCTCGAGCACCCATTGGCCAAGTTCGATGATCTGCCCGGATTGTTCGGCGAACGGTATGAGCACCGTCGGAGACACCGCACCGCGAGTCGGATGCGTCCAGCGCAGCAACGCCTCGACGCCGGTCAGCTGACCGTCGGCGGTATCGACGATCGGTTGATACTCGACGTGCAGCTCGCCACGCTCAACGGCACCGGGCAGACTGCGAGCCAGGCCCGCCTGATAGCCGGCAAGGTGCAGCGTGCGGAGGTCAAGGACCTCGTCGTTTGCGTCGCGGTGGCGCTTGTTGCGGTACATCGCGAGATCCGCGTCGCGGATGAGCTCCGCCGGCGGCCGGCAACCGGGCTCGGTCACCGCGACCCCGATACTGGCCGTCATGTTCAGTTCGACATGCGACAGGCAAAACGGTTGCGCGAGCGCGGTATCGAAGCGAAGCGCGAGCGCGTCGACCTGAGATGATTCATCGAGGCCTTCGCAGAGGATCACGAACTCATCACCCGAGAGCCGCGCGAGGCTATCCCCCGGTCGTAGGATCTCGGTCAGCCGCTGGGCAACCCCCACGAGGAGCTCGTCACCGACCTGATGTCCGTAGGTGTCGTTAACCTCTTTGAACCGGTCCAGATCAATGAAGAACACCGCCGAAGTCGTCTCTGATCGGCGCTCGCGTTGAAACGCGTGCTCCAGGCGCTCCAGCATCAAGACTCGGTTGGGCAGCCCGGTCAGCGCGTCGTGCAGCGCAGCGTCGCGCGAGTGCTCAGAGGCATCTTGCAGATCAGAGCGTGCCTGAGCGTTGATCAGATACGCGGCGGCGACATCAGCCAACGTCTGCGCAGCCCTCATACGGTTTGCCGATAGCGGCCCGGCGGTCTCGCGATACAGGTCCAACGCTCCCAGCGGCAAGTCGTCGGTGCATAGCGGGAACGTGAACACCGCTCTGAGCCCCGAGCTGAGCGCCCGCGGCGAGAACTCGGGGAACCGATCCTCCAGCCGCAGATCCGGAACCGAGATCGCCTCCCCCGTCTCGCAGGCCGCCAGACACGGCCCCTCACCCAGCTCGCTCTGCAACTTCTCATAACGCAGCGCCGACTCATGGGACGCTGCGATGTACCGCGGGTTCAGACCCGGCGCGATCAACGTCACCCCCGCCGCGGTGATCGGCATGATGTCCACGATCCGCTGGACCAGATGATCCAGAATGTCCTGGATCGCAAAGTCCGTGAGCATCGTCCGCGCGAACTCGCTCAGCACCTCCGACAGATCCTCGCTCAGCATCACCTCACACCCGCGCGGCATCAGACCACCCCCCGACACGAGCGAAGGACAGCAACAACATCAAGCCCCCGGTCAGCGCCACCGGAACGCCCTCCCAGACCTCCACGACCACCGCCGCGCGTCGCCGGATTGACGTCCACACAACACCCGACGACACACCCGGACGCCACCAGGACCCGCGACGCTGCAGGTTCCCTCCTCGCCTTGCGTGATCTCATGCTGCGACCATCACTCCCCGGAATGCTCTGGTTCGGAAAGGGCGGTCAGCAGCTCAACGGTCGCAGCGCGCTCGTAAAGCGTCCAACAGGCCTAGCGGTAGCAGCATCACCAGCGCCCCGGCAACAGGGCAACCAGCTATCCACCTATCAATCGGACGCTACCCCGGCAATCAAGCTGCGCAGGATGGAGTCCCGCTTTGCACTGATTATTCATTACCATTCGGTCGATCTGCGCATAATCCTGCGCCCGGGTCGCCAACCGGACTGGCAGCGGTCAGGGGTGAGCTCTCTGTCCTGAGCCTGCCCGACGACGCTGCGTCCCGCTCGGTCAAAGCGTGTTGCTTTGACCTTCGCCAAGCCCCTGGACGCTTCCGTCAGGTACCGATCTCGGTGGGCGTGAGGATGAACAGTTCGATTTCGACGTCGGGTCCGACGTGGTGGTTTGAGAAGAACGCCAACACCTGGCGGCCTGAGAGTCGCTCGACGGCGGTGATGAACTTCTCCTGCATCGCGTTTTGAAACGTTGAAACGCGTTACGGGTTTCGTTTCCTGGACCATCGTCTTCTGTTGAATCTCGATCATCGTCTTCTCGACATCGGTGTACACACCACCGAGCACGCAGGCGAGCAGGTCATCACCAAGCAGCGACGTTTTCGCCGTGACCGGCTCTCGGTGGTAGTAGCGCTGGTGAAACGCGACCATCGCGTCGGTGACGGCGGCGAAGAGCTCATCGCCGAGCAGCGGAACCTCAGAAGTCGACATGCAGCCTTCTCTCTCACCCTCCGAGCAGGTGCGCGCGCGAGGCAGAAAGGCGAGAACCCAACGAGCAACATCGAAAGATAGTCGGCCGGTGGGGCTGTGCTGAGCCGCCTCTCGCTCCGATAGCATTTTCCGCACGATGAGTGCTTCGAGGTTCAGGACCAAGCCTGAGAACCACGGCGAGGTGCTGACAGCCATCTCGGACGGACTGGTGGCGCTGCTGAAGGAGTTCTACGGTCGCGGACCGACCCAGGCGAAGTCCTACTACGACGACGACCTCGTGGTCTGTGTCCTGCGTGGCGGCTTCTCGCGCGTCGAACAAACCCTGCTCGACGGCGGACGCGGGGAAGCGGTAATCCAGCAGCGAATGGCATTTCAGGAGCTGATGCGCGACCGCTTCGAAGCGGTGATCCAGGACGCCACCGGACGGCGCGTGATTGGGTTCATGAGCGGCAACCAACAAGACCCCGACATGATGTGCGAAGTGTTCATGCTCGCCCCGACAAATCTCGTAGACGAGCACGAGCTCCCCGTCCGCAGCCAACCGCCGCTGTCCTGACAACCGAGCTGCGAGCTCGACCCAGAGCGGTCCTACCGCGAAGAACAGCGGTGTGCGCGGTGGCGGCGGAATGCGGAGGTAGTGATGACCCCTGGGCCGTTGAGATCAGGCCCTGGCACTGCCGGCGAGCGCGCCCGCACCGGTTCAGCTACCCGGCTTCCGTCGCACGCTGAGAAGCAGCGCCCGCGACCCGCGCCGTCGGCGAGCTCGATCTTGGCCCTCCCAGCTTCAGGCCGCGCTGCGTGACGCCACGCCGCAGGCCCGGATCCGGGTTGGACCCGCGCGAACTGAACCTTCCCGTACACGCTCGGGCATCCAGTGACCGTTGACTCCAGCCACCGCGGATCGTCCTCCTCGGCGACCGAGCTTCGAGACGCTGCCTCGTTCTACCCGGTCTGCTCAGGCACCGGACCGACGCGTCATGCTCGCGACAGCCCGGTGCTGTTGACGGAAGGTCGAGCTGCGTGCCGCGCCAACCAGGAACGGCTCGGACGCGCTCGGCTCATTACCGGGCACGCCCAGACCGCCCAAGTGCTCAGCGCTGAGCGAACCTAATAACCCAAGAAGCCGGCACCGGATGCCTCTTCTCCGCCCCGGGGCGGGGGACACGAAAGGTTCGCCTACGTCGTCCGACGGAAACGTCGCAGATGTAGCGAAGCTCGAAGACCGATCGTTGCCGCACCGCTTCAACGTGTTGGTACTCGGCCACAGGGGCTACGAAGCCAAGCGCACTCCGACACGGACCGGGTCGATGCCCATCGCCTCGGCCCTCCGCATCACACGTCGTACATCCTGAGATTCCTGGTCAGACATGCCGCTCATAAGTTCCATCCCTTCGCGGCTTCTCCCGCGGGCTTCCGCTTGGTATGAGTGGGGGACTAACGAACCCCGCGATCGTCACGGACGCTCGCGGGACGAACAGGATCGCCAGCTCGGGATCCAGGCCGCGGTCGACCCGGGTCACGGTGATGCGCGCGCCGTTGTGCGCGCCCCGGCGATGAGGTCACCATCGGCGCTCACGGAGACGGCGAACTCGTCGTCAAGCTCTGCGGTTTCCGGGTCGACGGCCACACCGGCACCGCGAACGACGTGGTCGAGTCAGCCAGGGTGGTACCATATCTCGTACGACAAGGAGAGCTGAGTCATGGCCATCACCGCCAGTGAAGCCCGCCGGGCGTTGTTTCCCCTCATCGAGAAGGTCAACGACGACCGCGCCCCCATCGAGATCACATCCAAGCGCGGCAACGCCGTGCTGATGTCCGCCGACGACTACGCCGCCTGGCAGGAGACCGCGTACCTCTTCCGCTCCCCGGCCAACGCCCGTCGGTTGCTCGATGCCGCCGACGCCGCCGACCGCGGCGAGCTCGTCGAGCGTCCGCTCGACCCTGAGTGACGCTTGTCTTCACCCCGCAGGGCTGGGAGGACTGCACCCACTGGCAGCGCATCGACCGCTCGATCATCAAGCGCATCAATCGACTGCTCGACGACGCCCTGCGCGACCCGATCAGCGGTATCGGCAAGCCGGAGCCGCTCAAGTACGGCATCAGCGGCGCATGGTCACGACGGATCACCGACGAGCACCGACTCGTCTACAAGGCTGCCAGCGACCACCTCATCGTCCTGCAGGCTCGATACCACTACGACAAATAGCCTCTCCCCCCTCTGGTCGAGACGAGACCGGGCGCCCCCCGGCCCACCGCGCAGTCCCGACGAACCCGTTGCCGACGACGTCGACCGTCACGCACGGCGAGATCGAAGCGCAGGCCCCCCCGCGCAGGCCGTTGGCGCCCCGGAGCGCCACCGGCGGCGCGCCGGCCGGCGCGGCCGGGTCAAACGTCACCTCGTCCCCGGCGGAGTCGACCGCGGTGCACTGCGTGCCCGACGGGCACGCCACCGAGGGCGTGACGGCGAGGACCTCGTCTTCGGCCGCACCGCGACCGAGGCGTTCTTCGCCTTCACGATTCGCGCCCGCACCACAAGGCCTGAAAGAAAGCGGGCCTCGAGCCGCTGACGCCGCACGAGGCCCGTCGCTGCGCGATCAGCTACTTCCTCGCCGCGGGCCTGGACTGAAGCAGATCTCCACCTGGGCCGGTCGCGGCGATGTCCGCCAGACCTGGAACCGCTACGGGCACCTCATCCCCGGCGGCGAGGAGGCGGCCGCGGCCCGGCTCGACGCCTATCTCAACCCCGGACCCGGCGCTTTGCGCCGGCCCAGACCGCTGGCGACCGCAGAGGACCGCTGCCACACGCCAGTGCGCCCAGGCCCGGCTCCAGACAGAACCGGCGACTCGACTGTGGCGCACCCCCCTCAAACAAGGAAACCCCCGTGGCTACGGGGTTTTGGAGTACCGCTACCGGGATTCGAACCCGGGTTTCCGCCGTGAGAGGGCGGCGTCCTAGTCCCCTAGACGATAGCGGCGGGGAAGACGCCGGGGCGCGAAGCCGCGGCGGCAGGGCCAGAGGTTAGCGCGGAGGTCCCGATGGGCCCGGCCGTCGGCGCGGCCGGCCGGGATCCGCCACCGCTTTGCTAAGTTCTCCCGTCCCGCGCGGCTGTGGTGAAATTGGTATACACGCGGCGTTCAGGTCGCCGTGCTCTTACGGGCGTGGAGGTTCGAGTCCTCTCAGCCGCATCACCTTCGGGGCTGTGACCGGCGCGGTCGGCGCGCCGCTGTCAGAGCAGTCGCGTTCTGCTCAGCGATCCGCACTGCCTCGCCGCGGTGACGGGCGTCAGTGTCCTGGATCACCGCCGAGCCTCGAGGCGCCACACGAGGGGGAGCACCGAGCTCGCCGGGCGGTCGTAGATGCGCGCCACGCATCCGCGCCAACGTCGTGGGTGGCCGCAATGCCGCGGATAGCGCGGTGTGCGTGACGCGCCGACGGCGTCGCCGAACCGCGTGTCCCGAATTCGACGCTGAGCGCAGCGGCGTCAGGGCGCCGCGGACCATCCCCAAGGACCTCGGCCATGAGCACCCGCACCGTCGCGCGCCCTCCCGCGCGGGCACGACCTCGCCGCGCCGCGCGCCCGCTGCGCCGACGCGGGTCAGGGCTCAGGTCTGGCTCAGATCGACCAGCGGGCAAGCACCGGGGTGGCGGGGGCGTGGGCGCGCCCGCCGCCGCCCCCGGGCGGGCGCGGCCGGGCGCGGGGCGGGCGCAGATCGCCCCGCGGGCAAGCACGGGGGGGGCGGGCGCGTGGCCGAGCACGCCGACGCCCGCGGTCGCCAGGGCAAACCGCGCGCCGGCGGCGACCTCCATCTCACACCAGCGGGCGGCGAGCACGCGCAGCACGTGACCGTGGGCGACACACAGCACCTCGCCCTCCACGCCGGCGATTCGGGCGAGCAGCCGGTCCAGGCGCGCGCCGATCCGCGCCGGCGACTCGCCGCCCGGGCAGCCGTCGCGCCACAGGCTCCACTCCGGGCGCTGCTCGTGGATCTGCGGCGAGGTGAGGCCCTCGTAGTCGCCGTAGTCCCACTCGTGCAGGTCCTCGCACAGCTCGGCGGCCGACTCGAAGCCGCACAGCCGGGCGGTCTCGCGGGCGCGCAGCAGCGGACTGCACAGCACGAGCGTGAACCCCATGCCGGCGAGCGCGTCGGCGGCGGGGGGGGGGCCGGCGGCCCCCCCCCCCCGGGGGGGGGGGGGGGG
>CAXTTD010000035.1:13897-14643 GCA_964246945.1 uncultured Solirubrobacteraceae bacterium
CCACCCCACGCGGGTCACCCCCTGGCGGGCGCGCGGGGGGGCGGGGGGGCGCGCGGGCGCGCGCCCCGCCTCGGTAAGCGGCAGGTCGGTGCGGCTGGTGTGCCGGCCGCTGGCCGACCATTCGGTCTCGCCGTGGCGGACCACCCAGAGCTCGGCGGCCATCCTCAGAAGCCTCCGAGATCGCCCTGGGTGCGCTCGATCTCCTCGACCTTCGCGCGCCGCCGCACGTGGCGCTCCTCGTCGGAGATGACGGCGGCCAGAAACGCCTCGAGGATCTCGGCAGCGACCTCGACGCCGATCACCCGTCCCCCCATGCACAGCACGTTCACCGCGTCGTGCTCGACGCCCTGATGGGCGGTGTAGGTGTCGTGGATCGTCGCCGCCCGCACGCCGCGGATCTTGGCCGCGGCCACCGACACCCCGGCTCCCGAGCCGCAGATGATGATCCCCCGCTCGGCGCGGCCCGAGGCGACCGCGTGACCGACCTCGAGCGCCTTGTCGGGATAGTCGATCGGTTCGGGGCGATCGGTCCCGAAGTCGAGAACCTCGTGCCCGGCGTCCCGGATCACGCCGAGCAGCCGGTCGCGCAGGACGTACCCGGCATGGTCGAATCCGCACGCGACGATCATCCTGACCTCCCTGTTGACGTGTGAGCGACCCCGGTCGCCTCGGTGGGCGACGGCCGTGGCGCATCGGCGAGCTCGTGAACGGCGATGCCGGCGGCTGGAACGCCTACGGCTACAACG
>CAXTTD010000036.1:0-14294 GCA_964246945.1 uncultured Solirubrobacteraceae bacterium
ACCCGCGACGATCCGGCACTGCGCGGATGAGACCCGCCGATCTTCGAAACTCGAAACTCGATTTTCGAATGCGGGTCGCGCGTCGCGCGTCGCGCGTCGCGCGGCGGGCGTCGCGCGGCGGGCGGCGGGCATGGTGGCGCGTGGCGCGTGGTGGCGCGTGGTGGCGCATGGGGCGCGGCGGACCGGGCACGACGGCACGACGGCGCGTCGGGCAGCGGGACCACTCCGAGGCCGGCCCGTCAGTCGAAGCGCCGGGCCACCGCGAGCCGGGCAAGCGCGAGGTACGCGAGGGCGAGGACCGCGAGGTGCAGGAGCGGCAGCCCGATCGACGGGCCGGCGGCGCTGAACGCATTGCCTGCGGCGTCGAGCGTGGGCCGGAAGGGGAATACGAAGGCGATCACGTCGAGGACGGTCGCGACCGGGCCGCTCACCGCGTCGGCGGGGACGAGCGCGACGAAGGCGATCGGCAGCGAGACCAGGAAGGCGAGCAGCGAAGCAGCCGAGAGCTCCCGGGCGAGGGCGCCGACCGCGACGCCGAGCGCGGCGAACGCGAGGCCGCCGAGACCCGCCATCAGCACCCACAGCGCGAAGCGGGCGAAGTCCAGGTGCACGAACGCCCCCACGCAGGCGGACAGCACGAGGCCGAGCAGGCCCGCGAGCGCCCCGGCGAGCAGCACCTTGGACCCGAGCAGCTGCGTCGGGGACACGAGACCGCGCACGAGCCGGCCCCACGTGTGCTCGGTCTGCTCGAGGGCGAGCAGGCCGGCGGCGAGCAGCATCGCCACGAACATCAGCGAGACGACGACCGCGATCGCCGCCGCATACGCGTCGGTGGGCGTGCCCGCTCCCGCGAGGTCGGTCTGCTGCACGGTGAGCGGGCTGCCGATCGAGCCGAGCACGGGCTTCGCGAAGCCGAGCCCGGCGATCGCGGTGGCGGCGAATGTGGAGACCTGGCCGAGAGCGACCCGCAGTGGCGAGCGGCGCGGTAGCGCGGCGATCGTGTCGTCGATGATCGTGCGCGAGTCGTGCAGGCCGAGCAGGTGGACCGACTGGCCGAGCAGCGTCACCGAGCCGCCGGAGAGCACCCGCTGCAGGTCGGCGACCGCGAGCTGCAACACCCGCCGGGAGACGTCGGCCTGGACCGCGGCCTCGCGGGCGGTGAGGGCGTCGGTGACGTAGCGGCGCTCGAGCGGGTCGCGGGTGTTGAGCACCACCCGCACCGTGGGATGCCCGATCCCCTGAGTGATCAGCGACTGGATCTGCGCGGGCAGGTCGGCGGGGATGATCACCGCCGCGAGCGCCCGGCCGTCGCGCACGTCGGCGAGCGCCGCCGACGCCGAGTCGGCGTGCAGCGGCTTCACCGAGCGCAGCAGCTCGGCGGCGTAGGTGGCGACGTCGAGCTTCTGGGTGCCGATCGCGATCGACGCGTGGCCCGGCGGCACCTCGTCGTAGAAGGCGACGGTGGGCCGGCCCGGCGGGCTCGACAGGGCGGCGCCGATCATCAGCGCGATCGCGATCGGGTAGACGACGAGCAACCCGGACAGCAGCGGCGAGCGGCGCAGGATCCGCACGTCCTTGACGAGCAGCCAGCGCAGGCGCGACCCCCGAGCACGCGGCGAGCGGACCCGCAGCCGGCGCACCGCCATCAGTGACCGCGCTCCGCGAGGAACGCGAGCAGCGCCCCCTCCAGGTCGCCGGCGGCGCCCCGACCCCGGTCGCCTCCCGGCGCGGCGCCGACCGCGGCGTCGAGCTCGGCCGGCGTCCCGGTGAACAGGAGCTCGCCGTCAGCGAGCAGCAGTACCCGGCCGGCGAAGCGCTCGACCTCGGAGACGTCGTGGGTGGAGAACACGATCGTCGTCCCGGAGCCGGCGAGCCCGCGGATGAACTCCCACAGGCGCACCCGCTGGCGGGGGTCCAGGGCGGCCGAGGGCTCGTCGAGCAACAGCACCGCCGGCGCGGCGAGCAGCCCGATCGCGATGTTCACCCGCTGGCGGTTGCCGCCCGACAGACGGGCGACCGGCTCGGTAGCACGCGTCGACAACCCCGTCTGCTCGAGCATCCGAGCGACCGCGGCCTCGAGGTCGGCGACGCCCTCCAATCGCGCGAACAGCCGCAGGTTCTCGGCGACCGAGAGCTTGCCGTACAGGGCCGGCGTCTGGGGCACCCACCCGGCGTCCCGGCCGCCGAGCGACACCGTGCCCGCGTCGGGGCGCAGCGTCCCCGCGAGCAGCGAGAGCAGCGTCGTCTTGCCCGCACCGTTGGGCCCGACGATCCCCACGAGCTCACCGGGCGCGAGCGTGAAGCTCACCGCGCGCAGGGCCACTCGCGCGCCGTAGCGCTTCTCGAGGCCCGCCACCCGCAGCGTCGGCTCACCGCTCGGACGCTCGGGGAGCCCCATACTGATGACAGTTATGGCGCCGAGCGGTCAACTCCTGCCGTGAACGAGTCGTGCAGCATCCTGTTCGTCGGCGACATTGTCGGCGGTCTCGGCAAGCGCACCCTGCTCGGCCTGCTGCCCGAGCTGCGCGAGCGCCTGGCGTTCGACTTCCTAATCGTCAACGGCGAGAACATCGCGGGTGGGGTGGGGATCACGCCGAAGCTCGCGGACCAGCTGTTTGCCGCCGGGGTCGACGTGATCACGCTCGTCAACCACACCTACCGCCAGCGGGAGATCTACTCCTACCTCGACGCGCAGGAGCGCATCCTGCGCCCGGCGAACTTCCTGCGCAGCCAGCCGGGGCACGGCTGGTGCGTGGTGGAGCGCGGCGGCGTGCGGCTCGGGGTGCTCTCCCTGTCGGGCAACCTGTTCATGGACGCCGGGCGCCCGCTGTTCGCCGAGGCCGACGCGGCGCTGTATGCCCTGCGCGACTCCGTCGACCACGTGCTCGTCGACGTCCACGGGGAGGCGACCAGCGAGAAGGTGGCGATCGGCTGGCACCTCGACGGACGGGTGACCGCCGTCGTGGGCACCCACACCCACGTGCCCACCGCCGACGCCCGCGTGCTACCCGGCGGCACCGCCTACATCACCGACGTGGGTATGACCGGCCCACGCGGCGGCGTGCTCGGGGTCCGCCGCGAGCTCGCGATCGAGGCAATGGCGACCAAGATGCCGGTCCGCTTCGAGACCGCCGAGGAGGACCCGTGGCTCAACGGGGTGCTGATCCGCGCCGCCGGAGAACCGCGGCGGGCGGAGGCGATCGAGCCGGTGCTGCTCCCGGCCGCCTCCGGCACCTGAGCGTCCGCTGCTTACGGCTCCTTGCCACTACTTGAGATAAGTCTTGAAATTGCGCCCGGCGGAACCCCGCGCGACCGTCACCGCCACACGGACTCGCGCGGCTCGTCGGCCAGTGACCGGCGCTGCTCGAGATCGCGCAGGGCGGTGTCGAGCTGCTCGCCGGGGGCGGGATGGGAGGCGAGGATGGCGGCGATCGCGGCCGGGAAGAACCACACGATGTAGGAGTACAGCCAGTAGTTGGTGACGAGCTGCAGCGCGATGATGAGCGCGCCGGCGAACGCGGCCACCTGGACCGGCGAGCGCCGGGCGGGGACGACGGCGAGGATCACCGCGAACGCGACGACCGCGCCCTGGAGGACGTGCTGGAGCACCGCAAGGTGGCCCCACAGCCCCCACACAGAGAACGGGGTGACCCGGTCGGACTGGTACTCCACCGAGTCCCGCCAGAACGGCCCGAGATCGTGGCCGAGCAGCACCGGGAGCATGCACGCGACGGCGAACCCGACGAACCCGATCCCGAACGCGTAGACCTCGATCCGGCGCGGCCGGCGGCCGGTGCCGCGCAGCAGCAGCGGCGCGAGGACGAACGGGGCGAACTTGGTGAGCCCGGCGAGCGCCGCCATCGCACCGCGGGCGGGCGCCGAGCTCAGCGCGAGCAGCGCCAGGGTGACGGTGAGAGCGACGAGGCTGTCGTTGGTGTTGGAGGACAGCGACCACAGGGTGAACGGGAACGCCGCCCACGCGAACGCGAACAGCACCCCGAGGTGGTGGTCGCGCCAGCGGCGGCCCAGCGCGTACAGGGACAGCAGCGTCGCCACGTCGAAGAAGATCGCGGCGCCGTGGGCGGCGGGCAGCGAGTCCCAGGTCCCGCTCCACCCGAGCGCCCAGCGGAACGGGACGTAGATGAGGTAGTTGAACGGCCCGTAGGTGTCCCCGTACAGGTCGTCGGCGGGCCAGTGTCCGTACAGCGCGACGCCGTGGATGAGCTTGTCGGCGCCGATCACCCCCGAGAACCCGACGTCGATCACGTTGGAGTCGACGATGTTGAGCGTGATCCGCAGCGCCATCAGCACCAGCACCGCGGGGACCAGCCAGCCCACCGGGACGGTCGTGCGCAGCGGCTCCCGCGGCCGCCCGCGGCCGAACCCGAGCAGGGTGAGTCGCACGCACAGGTAGATGAGCGGTGGATAGAAGAGCGGCGTCGAGAGCCCGATGTCGGCGTGGTTGAACAGGGCGAGCGACACCGAGAACGACAGCAGCACGAGCAGGTCGAGGTGCAGCAGCGTCGGGCGCCGGCGCCACGGCACGAACGGCGCGAGGAACACCAGGCACAGCGGAACCCAGAGGTACCACGCGTTGACGATCCGCCCGAACGCCCCCGGGTAGCCGCGGGCCATCGACCACGGGACCTGCCAGCCGGTCCACGCCTGGGTGACCCGGCCGGTGTCGTCGTCGACGTACACCTGGAGCAGCTCGCGCTGCGGCGAGGCGCGGGTGAACCAGCTCACCTGCCACTCGGGGGCGCCCTTGGTGTACTCGTAGGGCTCAAGGCGCGGGTGCTTGCGCAGCTCGGTGCGGACGGCTGGGCTGCGCGCGGCGATGGCGAGCGCCTGATCGGCGGTGAGCCGGTAGCCGGCAGGCGGCTTCGTCTTGTCGGTGATGAGCACCGGCGTGCCCGGCGCGGAGACCGTGGTGGTCACCGTGCGCGTCACCCTCGACGCTGCGCCCGTCACTCCTGCGGCGCGGGCGGACGAGGCGCCGCCGAGCAGCAGCGTGCCCGCGAGCAGCGCCGCGAGCGCGGCGAGCGCGGTCCTCGAACCGATTCTCATCCGGGCGGACAGGCTAGAGGGCCCCGGTCCGCGCCGCGAGGGTTACTCGCGGAAGCTCCAGAACTTCTGGCCGAGGAAGTTGACCGGGATGCCGCAGATGTTGGCGATCGCCTGGGCGAGCACCTTGTCCATGCCGGTCGAGTTCACGAGGCCGATGAGGATCCCGTAGTTCACGCCGAACGAGACGCACGAGACGATGAGGAACTTGAACCCCTGCTTGGCGGGATGGGCGTTGCGCTTGTCCCCGAAGGTGAAGCGCCGGTTCCAGAAGAAGTTGTTCACCGTGCCCGCGAGGTAGGCGATCGGCGAGGCGAGCTTGTAGTCGATCGCGAGCACGTGCACGCAGATGGCGAACACCGCGAGGTTGACGATGTAGCCGGAGACCCCGACGACGCCGAACCGGATCAGCTGCAGCCAGTTCTCGCCGCTGGAGATGCCGATCTTGATGCGATGGTGAAACGGCAGATCGACGACTGCCGTGCTCATCTCCTCCGCGGACATCTCGGTGACTGTATCGACGGGCATGCTGGATATCCCCCGGCCGCACAGGGCGTTAACCGGCTGCTAATCGGCGGCCGGAGGAGATCCTACCCCGGGTCCGGAACCCTAAAATGGCCCCGGATCATGGGGGCGATGTCGCGCAGTGACCACTGCTCGTGGGCGGAGCGCTCGGGCAGTCCCTCGCCGCACCACATCAGGGTCGCGAGCGAGTCGGAGCGGTGCAGGGAGCCGTGCGAGCCGCCCCCGACGTGGTCGGATCCGCCCCAGTCGACGAACTCGTAGCCGGGGGCGGCGGACAGCAGCAGCTCGCCGGCGTTCTCGCAGTGCAGCGCCGACCACACGCGGGTGAGGGCGTCGGGGTACTCGGTGGACAGCACCCGGCCGTCCTGGACCTCGGCCCGCAGCACCGACAGCGGACCCTCGAGCGACCAGCCGACGCCGCGCGCGTCGCGTAGCTGCTCCCCCGGAGCGAAGCGCAGCTCTCCCCGCCGGCCCCGGATCACCGCCTCCTCGCCGTCTATCCACATCGCGAGGTCGATCCCCTCGACGTCGCGCACCGCCGCCAGCGAGCGGGCGAGGACCGACTCGCGCTCGTCGGGATCCAGCACGTAGACCATCGCCGAGCGCTGGGCGGGGCTCAGCGCGACCTCGCCGCCGCGACCAGCGACGCGGGCGCTCGGAGTGGCCACCGCGAAGTCGGTGAACGCCTCGTCGAGGCGGATCGACGCCTCGACCGCGGCCTGGGAGTGGTCGGAGCAGATGACGACCGCGTGGTCGGCGAGAAACTGGTCGGGTCCGCCGCCGGCGTGCATGAGCCGCTCGATCTGACGGTCGGCGGCGGCGAGCGAGGTCACCTGGGCGTGGGGGCCGTTGCGGTGTGAGTAGGCGTCGTTGTCGGGCAGCGAGAACAGCAGGAAGTCGAACAGGTCGTGCTCGACCAGATAGCTGCCCACGCAGCCGGTGTGCTGGTCCCGGGCGCCGGGCAGGCCGAGCTGACCGCGGCAGCCGGTGACCCGCGACGCGTAGAGGTCGGAGTAGAAGAGCTCCCGCGGTCCCTTCACGGTGCGGTGGAACAGGTTGGAGAGCACGAGCCGGGCGAGCGCCGAGTCCTGGGTGACCTCGTGGTCGTAGCGGCCGCGATAGATGAGATAGGTGGTGCCCGCGGTGCGCACCTCGGCGTCGTCGAGGGACTCGAACACGGTGCGCGCGTCGGGCGCGAGGTGCTCGGCGTTCATCCGGTAGAAGGTGTCGGTGAGCGAGCGCAGCACCCCGAACTGACGCGAGGCCGAGAAGCTCGAGCCGTACTCGACGTAGCGACCCTCCTCGCGGTGGTACCAGTTCATCGACGGGATGTGGTGGGCGTCGGGCCCGAGGCCGGTGGCGATGCTCGCCGCGCACACCGGGGTCACCGACGGGAAGGCGGCCGCGCAATCGGGCACGTAGGCGCCGCGGCGCATGACTTCGGCCATCGCCGGGGCGGTGCCGGCGGCGATCGCGCGCTCGAGCATCGCCGGCTTCATCGCGTCGACCACGATGAGCACGAGCTTCTGGCGCGGGCTGCGCACCCGTCTACCGGAGGATGCGCAGGCCGGCGTACTTCGTCTGCTCGCGACCGCGACCGGCGAGCAGCAGCCACAGCAGCGCGGCGAGCAGGATAACCCCGACCGGCGGAGCGACGATCGACAGGGCGGCGGCGAGGGCGGCGGCGCCGTCGACGAGCACCGGCAACAGGCCCGCGGAGTCGGCGTCGAGCCGGCCGCGGACGCGCGTGAGCAGCGGCTGGGTGGCGGCGATCCCGACCCCCGCGCAGACGACGCCGATGGCGACGCCGATCCACTGCGAGTGGTGGCTGCGCGCGATCGCCCCGCCACCGAACAGCGCGCCGATGACGAGCGCACACACGGCGAGCGCGATGGCGAACGCGCGGCCGTAGGTCGGGCTCGCGCCGGCGACGCGGCGGCGCTCGAGCCCGCCGACGAGCGCGATCGCGACCACCATCACCAGCAGGAACACCGGCCGCTGCAGGAAGTGGAAGTGGGTGTGGTCGAAGGACAGCTCGACGTCGCCGGCGGCGAGCGCGCCCGCGACCAGCCCGGGCAGGAACGGGCGGATGCCGACGGCCGCCGCCACGCCGATCCCCTGGAAGATGTCGAAGACGAGACTCATTGCGCGCGCGCCGCCCCGGCGGCGGCGATTCCCGGTGCTGTACCGTGAGTTGGCGTGACGATAGTGGAGTCCGAACCCGGCGAACCCGGCCGCCGCACCCGGCCGGCCGCGCCTCGGACCCGCGACATCGATCGCTACGCGGGGCTGTTCGCCTCGCGTACCCGGAGAATGCGTTCCTCGGCGATGCGCGACCTGATGGCGCTCACCGAGCGCGACGAGGTGATCTCGCTCGCCGGAGGCCTGCCCGACACCTCGACGTTCCCGCCCGACTCCTACGCCGCGCTGATGGGCAAGGTGGCCGCCGGATCCTGCGCCCGGGCGCTGCAATACGGACCGACCGACGGATCGATGGTGATCAAGCACTGCATCGTCGAGGTGATGGCCGCTGAGGGGATGACGGTCTCGCCGGGCGAGATGCTCGTCACCACCGGCGGTCAGCAGGCGATCGACCTCGTGTGCAAGACGCTCATCGACCCCGGCGACGTGGTGATCGCCGAGGCCCCGACCTACCCGGGCGCGATCCCCACCTTCTGCGCCTACGAGGCCGATGTGGTGCAGATCGAGATGGACGACGACGGGATGCGGGTCGACGTGCTCGCCCGGACGCTCGACGCGCTCGCCGCCGAGGGGCGGCGCCCCAAGTTCGTCTACACCGTGCCGACCTTCCAGAACCCCGCCGGGGTGACCCTGTCGCTTGAGCGCCGCCACGCGCTGCTGGCCCTCGCCCGCGAGCGCGAGCTGCTCGTGATGGAGGACAACCCGTACGGGATGCTCCGCTACGAGGGCGACGCGCTGCCCACGCTGCGCTCCCTCGACGACGAGTTCGTCATCTACGCGGGCACGTTCTCCAAGATCCTCTCCCCCGGCGTCCGGCTCGGCTGGGCGGTCGCCCCCGCCCCGATCCTCGACCAGATGCAGACCGGCAAGCAGGGCGCCGACCTGTGCTCCTCGCCGATCACCCAGTACTTCGTGGCCGCCTACTTCGACTCCGGTCCCTGGGAGGACTACCTGGGCTCGCTGCGCGAGATCTACCGCCGTCGCCGCGACGTGATGCTCGACGCGATGGCCGAGCACTTCCCGCGGGAGGCCGAATGGACCCATCCCCAGGGTGGCCTGTTCATCTGGGCGACGCTGCCCGACTACATCGACACCACCGACCTGCTCGCCCGGGCCCTGCAGGAGAACGTCGCCTTCGTGCCCGGCCGCGCCGCCTACCTCGACGGCCGCGGGGGATCCTCGATGCGCCTGAACTTCTCGGGCGTGGCCGAGGCGGAGATCCGCGAGGGCATCCGCCGGATCGGCGAGGTGCTGCGCGAGCAGGTTGCCATGTACGGGACGCTCACCGGGGCGGCCCCGGCGGACGGTGCGCGACATCGTCGCCGGCCGATGAGCGGCGAGGCGACGTCCGAGGAACTCGGGCGCGTGGTGCCGATGCGCCCGGGTCAGCGGCGCGCCGGCTGACTACTCGTCGGAGGCGAAGTCCTCCGGGGTCACCTGGTCGAGGAAGTCCTTGAACTTCTCCACGACCTCTTCGGTGTCCTCGACCTCGTGCTCGAACTCGATCGCGGACTCGGTGATCACCTCGTCGGCGGCGAAGATCGGCGCGCCGGAGCGCACCGCGAGGGCGAGCGCGTCGCTCGGCCGGGAGTCGATCTCGAGGTCCCGACCGCCCGCCCGCAGACTGATCGACGCGTAGAAGGTGTTCTCCCGGAGCTCGGTGACCGAGACCCGCGTGCACTCGACCTCGAGCTCGCCGAGCATCTCCGAGAGCAGATCGTGGGTCATCGGCCGCGGCGTGGAGGCGCCCTGGAGCTTCATGAGGATCGCCGCCGCCTCGGGATGCCCGATCCAGATCGGGAGGAACTTGTTGTTCTCGACCGTCTTCAGCAGCACGATCGGCTGCTTGCCGACCATGTCGAAGCTCACGCCGTAGATGACCATCTCCTGCACTGTTCCAGTATGGCACGGGCACCCTCGCGGGCCGTGAGGGCGACCGCGCTCAGGACACCGGGACGGGTGGCCCGGGGTCAGGGCCCCGACCGACGGAATGCTCGAAGAAGGCGGCGACCCACGCGGGGGCGTACAGCGGCTCGAAGGCGGCCTCCAGGCAGTCGTCGGGGGTCGGGAAGTCGCTCGCGCGCACCCGGGCGACCCAGGCTCCGACGTCGTAGTCGGTCCGACGGGGTTCGGGCCGGCCGCTGTCGACGAGCATCCAGTAGGCGGCGGGATCGCCCTCGAACGGGCGGCCCACCGAGCCGGCGTTCGCGTAGTCCGGCGCCCCGTCGAGGGCCCGCACCATCTGCTGGTGGGTGTGGCCGCCGACCACGAGCGGGGCCGCGGCGCCGCGCAGGAGCTCGCGCAGCCGTGCCTCCGGGGTGGCCCGGGTGATCACCTCGTCGACGCTGTCCGGGGTGCCGTGGCACACGCACACGCCGTCGATGAGGAGGCTCGGCGGCCACGCGGCGAGCACGTCGCGCTCCCCGGCGCCGAGCGCGTGCGCCGCGTGCCGGCGGGTGAGTGCGCGCGGGTCCTCCCCATCGGCCTCACCGTCGAGGAACGCCACGATGTCGCGCTCGCCGTTGCCGCTCACCCAGTGCACCGGCTCGGGCCGCCCGCGCAGGGCAGCGAGGCACTGGGCGGGGAGCGGCCCGGGGGCGAGGTCCCCCGCGGACACGATCGCGTCGACCGGCTCGGCGTCAAGCTCGGCGAGCACCGCCTCGAGCGCCGGCAGGTTCCCGTGCACGTCCGCGAGCACCGCAATCCGCATCGGCCAGACGATACGGAGGACTCAGGCCGGGACTGACGCCCGCCCTCGCGGCTCGGTGCGGCGGCGCTTGTGGTCGAACATCGCTTGATCGGCGGAGCGCAGCAGACCGTCGGCGTCCGGGGCGTCGGCCGGGTATACCGAGCGACCGATCGACACCTCGAGGGTGAGGGGCCGGCCGCCGACCGAGAACGGCGCGTCGAAGCCGGCGGCCAGGCGACGGGCGACCGCGTCGATGTCGGCCTCGGTGGGCGCGACCATGAGGACCGCAAACTCGTCGCCGCCCAACCGGGCCACGAGATCGCTCGACCGGGTGCAGCTGCGCAACCGCTCGCCAACGGCTACCAGCAGCTCGTCGCCGGCCTCGTGACCGAACTCGTCGTTGACCGGCTTGAAGCGGTCGAGATCCATGTAGAAGACGCAGGCGACCTCCTCGCCCGAGCTCGCCCGGCCGACGGCATCGCGCAGCTCGGTGGTGAAGCGGGCGCGGTTGGCGAGGCCGGTAAGCTGGTCACCCAGCGCCTGGGCGGTGATGATGTCGACGAGATGGCCGTTCTGCAGGGCGGTCGCCGCCTGGGCGCCGACCCCGGACAGGCGGTCGAGCAGGTCGGGGGTGGGCGCGAGGCGCTGCGCCCGATCGCGGACGGCGACCGCGAGTAGCCCGAGCAGGGCATCGGAGGACACCAGCGGCACGAGCATCGCCGCGGGGAAGCCGAACCCACGCAGCATCTCGGCCGCCCGGGGGTCTCCGCTGGTGGCGTCGATGAGGATCGGGTCCGGACACGGATCGTCGATGAGCGTCTGCAGGATGGAGCTCTCATGCGGCGCCCAGATCGCCAGCTCCGCGGGCGGCGGCGGGGCGTCCGGACGCTCGGTGACGGCCTCCCGTACGAGGGCGACCTCATCCCACACGTACACGGCCACCTCGTCGCAGTCGACGACCACCGGCACCGAATCGGCGAGGCGCCGCGCCACCTCGGAGCTCGTGCCGGCGACCGCCAGCGCTCGGGCGAGCTGCAGGAGGGCGCTCGACTGGCCGTAGCGCGACTCGGCCTCCGCGAGCGCGCTCGCGCTGTCCAGGGCGCTGGCCGCATACCGGCCGTATACCTCGAGCAGGTCCCGCTCCTGGGGCAGGAAGCGCGACTCGTCGGGGTAGGCGGCGAGCAGGGACCCGTAATCGGAGCGGCTGGAGCGGATGGGAACCGCGAGCCAGGACTGCGGCAGGTCGCTCGGATGATGGGAGAGCAGGTTGGCGGCCGCCGACTCGGCCTCGGCGTCGGTGAAGCCGCGCTGGTGCAGGTGCAGCGGACCTCCGGCCCACATGCGCACCGCGAGCAGATGGCGGGGGGCGCGCACCTCCCCGGCGGCACGCTCGGCGATGCGGGCGAGGACGTCATCGACGGTGCCCGAGCCGATGAGGTCGGCCGCGGTCTGGAACATGCTGTGCAGTCGCTCCTTCATCGCTTCGAGCTGAGCGCGGAGCTTGTCCAGCTCCTCAGAGGACTGGCTGCGCTCGCGCGAGGCCCGCGCCGGCCAGCGGACGTGGTAATGACAAGCGGCGGCACCGAACGCCGCGCACGTCTCGTGCTCGACCGTCGCGGGCGGTAGCCCGAACAGCTCGGTCATGCACGAAATCAGGCCGGTGGTCCACTCGCAGTGGACGACCGCTCGGGGAAACCCGTCGATCGGCCGGGCCTCAAGGTGGACGTATCCGGCGGCGCACTCGAGCGCCCGCAGCGAGCTGATCGTCGTGTACTTGGTCGCGGTGGTCGCGACCTGGCGGTAGACGTTCTCCGGGGAGCCGAGCGATCGCAGCACGGCGGCGACAGGCGAGCCGTTGAGTCGGCGCGCGGCGTCCTGGCCGACCGCGCGGGCGAAGGCAGGATGGTGGGTGATCTCTCCGCCCGCCCGCAGGAGAGCGATCGCCTCGTCGTAGGCGATCCAGTTGGCGAGGTCGCAGAGGTAGGCCCGGGTACGGCCAGAGCCGGCGCGCCGGAGCAGGGCCTCGATGGCCCCGTCTCCGCCGTGCTCGTTCACGCGTGCGATGAGCACTGCGGTCAGCGAGCAGGAGAAGTGCTCGCCAACCGATCGGTCGACCTCGGCATGGTCGGTGGCCAGCGCCATGAGCTCGGTATCGGCCTGAGCGGGATAGTCCTTAAATGAGAGCGCCCCGGTACCGGCGGGATATGAGGCCGGACTCGGGGCGCGCTCGAGGGAGGAGAGGTACTGCAGCGCTCATCGTGACACGCCGCCTTGAGAAGTCCAATACGAAAACTCGAGGCCAGTTATAAGATGACCCTATGGATGTCCGGCAGCTTCGCTATCTGGTCGCGCTCGCCGAGGAGCTCAATTTTACCCGGGCGGCGGCGGCTGAGCACATCGCCCAACCCGCCCTCTCGCAGCAGATCCGCCGCCTTGAGGAGGAGGTTGGCATGGGTTTGGTGGAGCGCACGACCCGTCGGGTCGCGCTCACCGAAGCCGGCGAGCTGCTGGTCGCCCGCGCCCGGAGGATCCTCGCCGAGCTCGAGGCGGCCCACGAGGAGATGCGGGCACTGCGCGGGGTCGACGTGGGCCACGTGACGATCGGCGCCATCCACACCATGGGTCCGATCGACCTCTCGCTGGGCCTTGCCCGCTTCCACGAGCAGCATCCACACGTGGCGCTCACCGTCCGCGAGCAGCACAGCGAGGAGTGCGCCGAACTGCTGCGCACCGACGTGCTCGACCTCGCGTTCCTCTCGGTGACCGAGCGCGTCGAATCCCACGAGCTCGGACTGCATCAGCTCGTCTCCGAGGAGCTGATGGTGCTGCTGCCCTGCGATCATCCGCTCGCGGGGCGCCGCGAGCTGCGCATGCAAGATCTCGCCGAGGAGCACTTCATCTCGTTTCGTCAGGGCGCCCGTCTGCGCGAGCTGCTGTTCGCGGCCGGCCGCGACGCCCACTTCGAGCCCCAGGTGACACTCGACACCAACGATGCCCAGCGGATCCGCACGCTCGTCTCCCGGGGCCTCGGAGTGGCGATCCTGCCACGTTCAGACGCGACGGCCCCCGTCGGGGACTCGGTCGCCGTCGCGCCGCTGGTCGAGCCGGGGCTGCGCCGCGACATCACGCTCGCCTGGCGTGCCGGACGGCGGCTGCCGCCCGCCACCGCCGCGTTCCTCGACCTCGCCCGCGAGATGTTCACCGCTCCCGCCGATACCCCGGCCGGGAACCCCGCAGCCGGTCAGGAGCCTGACCCGAAGCGGTAATTCATCACACAGCGGTCGGAATTCACCGGTTCGGGTGTTTCATGAAGGCCTCCGGTGGCAACCCCCGAACATAGGGGACGCAGCGTAGTGGGCTCGAGGACGCTAGGTAGGGCCCGGAGCCGACAGGTTGTTCGACAAACGTCGAACAACTGGTATAGTTACCGGCGGAGCAAAATCATGCGACACACGGAGACTGTCCTGAAAACTTCAGAAAACGATCCTCGCGACGCCGGGACGGCGCACGAGCATCACGCCGACGCCAAGCGGCCGCGGGCGCGCGGCGAGCACGGGTCCGCCGGCGCGGCCCCGTCGGCTCGCCGTCAGGTTCGCCGCCGCCCCGGCGAAAAACGGGCGGCTGCTGACCCGCGGCTGACCCCCGGAGCCACCGGCTCCATGACCGAGAACTCACTGGACCTGTTCCTACGGGCGGCTCGCGCGCATGCGCTTCTCACCGCCGAGGAGGAGGTCGAGCTCGCCCAGCGCATCGAGCGTGGCGACCTGGAGGCCAAGGAGCGGATGATCAACTCCAACCTCCGGCTGGTCGTCTC
>CAXTTD010000037.1:0-9361 GCA_964246945.1 uncultured Solirubrobacteraceae bacterium
GTCCTGCGGGGCGATCGCGACCTCGATATCGGGGTCGACACCGTAGTTCTCCACCGTCCACCCGGCACCGCCCTCGAACCAGAACGCGTACCTCGGCTGCGTCACCACCGTGCCGTCGACCAGGCGGTAGCGCATGTCGATGCCGATGACCCCGCCCCACGTGCGCGTGCCCACGAGCGGCCCGAGGTTGCGCTGGCGAAAGCCCATCGACACGGCGTCACCGTCAGAGCCTGCGTGCTGATCACACAGCGCGACCATCGGACCCCGGGGAGCGTCGATGGGGTAGGTGGTGGCATCGAAGCCTCGGGGGTTGTCCCAGGCGGTGACGACGCCCGAGAGGCGCTCGAGGACGAGCTCCGAGGTGTGCCCGCCGCGGTTGCCGCGAAAATCGCACAGCAGACCGTCGAGACTGGTCTCGATCCGCAGGTCACGGTGCAGCTCGCCCCAGCCCGGCGACATCATGTCCGGGACGTGCAGGTAGCCGACTCGTCCGCCGGTGCGAGCCCGCACATCGGCGCGGTTGGCGGTCACCCAGGCGTGGTAGCGCAGGGGACGCTCATCGGTGAGCAGGGTCACTGCCTCGGTGCGCCGTTCGCCCGCCCCGCTGCGCAGCCCGACCTCGACCACCTTCCCGCTCGCGCCAACCAGGAGCGGTCCGGGCCCGGTGACCGGGTCGACAGGACGGCCGTCGACGGACTCCACGGCGTCGCCGACCTGGGCGCCGACCGGTTGCAGGGGGCTGCGGGATCCCGGCACCGAGGGCTCGGCCGTCGGCAGGCCGGTGATCCGCCAGCGTCCGTCGCCGTCGCGGCGCAGGTCCACGCCGAGGTGCCCCATCCGTTGGCGCGGCGACGCCTCGGCGGGGTCGGTCCACACGTAGGCGTGGGAGGTGGCGAGCTCGCCGTGAAGCTCCCACACGAGGTCGTGCAGCTCGTCGCGGGTGGCCACGCGATCGGCCAGTGGGCGGTAGCGAGCGACGACGGCGCCCCAGTCGATGCCGGCCATGTCCTCCACCCAGAAGTGGTGGCGCATGAGCCGGGCCGCCTCCTCGTACATCTGCACCCACTCGCCAGCCGGGTCGACGGTGATTCGGACCCGTTCAAGGTCGATCTCGAACGGCGCCCGCTGATCGTCGTCATGGTTGTGCGTCCGGTCGGCCGGCTGCACCTGCAGCGTGGTGCCCTTACGGACCACGAGGGTGCGTCCATCTGCCGAGACCTGGACCCCATCGGCCTCCTCAGACAAGGTCTCGACCCTGCCGGTGGCGAGGTCTAAGCGCTCGAGGCGGCCCTTGACCGGGTCACCGTACGGTTCGACCCGGTCCTCACCGAGCTCTCCGGCCACCGGCAGCGACCGCCAGACCAGTCCGCCGGCGACCGCACGCAGACCGGTCAGCCGGCCGGCGGCGACCGGGAGCTCAACGAGCCGGCTCGCGAGCCCGTCGGGCTCCACGCGAACCCCGGCGACACCGCCGGTGTCCCGCGTCCCGCCCGGCTCGCCGCTCTCGACGCCCGCGTCAGCGTCGGCTCGGGGCGGGTCCCAGGGGAGGCCGCGGCCAGCTACCTCCGCCGCCAGTGGGCCACGCGTCGCCGCTCCGAGGCGCAGGAGGTAGGGACGGGTGGCGAGCGGAAACGACAGATCGAAACGCAGCTGGTCGTACACCGGGTCAAAGGTCCGCTGCGACAGGAAGGCCAGATAGAGCCCGTCCTGGGTGAAGACCGGCTCCCGGTCGTGGAATCGCAACGGCGTCGCCTCGTGCACCGCTCCGCCGGCGACCTCGGCCAACTTGATCTGGCGAAGCCCGGCCTCGTCGCTGTGCGGACCGGCCGCAGCCCAGGTCAGCCACCGGGAGTCCGGCGAGAAGCACAGGCCACTGGCGATGTCGAACGTCGAGCGATCGAGCGCGCGCGTCTCGTTGTGGGCGACGTTCGTGACCCGCACCGCTCCGTCGTCGCCGGCGGTGGCCACCCAGGCACCATCGGGCGAGGTGGCCAGCTCGACCACCTGCCCGAGCTCTCCGCCGGCCAGGCGGTGACCGGACCCCCCGGCGACGGCGGCCACCTCGAGAGCGTCCTCCCCGTCGCCGTCGGTCACCCATACCACGTGGTCCTCACCGAGCGGGGTGGTGAGCCGAGCCCGGACCCGTCCGCCGGAGGACAGCACCCGAGCCGGGCCGTCACGGTGGGTGCACCACACGGCGGTGCCGCGGACGTCCAGGGCACTTGCCCGCCCGGTGCGGTCCGGCGCGAATCGGCTGACCGCCTCCGACACCTCCAGCGGGTAACGGACTCGCCCGTAGCGAGCCGAGCCGAGGCGGAGCTCGAGGCGCCGCGGCGCCGAATCGGCGGCCAGGCTGTCGAGGATCCACAGGTCGCCGAAGCAGCCGTAGATGAGCCGGCGGCCGTCGCCGGCGGCGTTGCGGGCGTAGGCATCGCCGTGGTCGCTGTGCCGACGGAGATCGGTTCCGTCCGGGGTCAACGAGTACACGTTTCCCCATCCCTCGTGATCGGAGAGGAACACCACGCGCCCGTCCCACCATTGTGGGTCCTCGATCTGGCCGTCCAGGTCGGCGGCAAAGCGCTGATAGTGACCCGTTCCCTGCGCGTCGATCCACGCCTTGCCGGCAGTCCCGCCGCGGTAGCGCTTCCAGCTGCTGGCGCCCCGCAGGCTCTGATCGGTGCCGAGAACGACCCTGTCGTCGAGCGCCTCCGAGAGGGCTGACACCGGACCGAAGGCGAGCCGCTCCGCCTGGCCACCGTCGAGCGGCACGGCCCAGGCCCATGTGAGCCAGGGAAACGGCTGGGCGGTGGCGCTGATCGCCACCACCGTCCCCTCCCCCCGCCAGCCGAGGACGCTCGTCGTGGCGTCACCCCACCAGGTCAACCGCCGGGGCTCCCCGCCGTCGAGCTTGGAAACCCACACCTCGGGGTGACCGGCCGCGTCCGAGCACCACGCCACCTGCCGGCCCTCGGGCGACAGCTTCGGAGTTCGGATCGTCGCCCGTTCGGCACCGAGCCGCCAGGCCATCCCCCCGTCCACCGACCCAATCCAGAGGTCGTCATCGGCCACGAACCCGACGCGGTCGCCACGGATCGTCGGATAGCGGAGGTAGGCCCCTGGGGGCATGGCCTGCACCATACGTCACGATGGTGACGCGGTCGTGCGGGGTTCGCTCGCCGCCGCCGGGCCATCCTTGCCGGGCGTCACGACCGCGACGGTCACGATGGCGTGAGCTTGAGCGTGTACAGCGTGGCGGCAACCGCCGTGGCCAGGTTGAGCGACGAGACCCCAGGAGCCATCGGCAGCGCGACGCGGCGCTGTGCCCGTGCCAGGAGCTCATCGCTCAGCCCATCGCGCTCCGCGCCAAAAGCGAGTATCGCGGCGGCGGGGAGCTCCGCGGGTGCGAGCGGTTCCCCGGCTGGGTCAAGGGCCACCAGGTCGCGGCCCCGGGTCCTCACGGCGCGAATGTGGTGGACGGGCAGTCCGAAGTGCAGGCCGGAGCTCCCGCGCAGCGCGTCGGGATGCCATGGATTCTGGCGTCCGGTGGTCATCACGCCCGCGGCGCCGGCCGCGGCCGCCACCCGGACCACTGCGCCCAGGTTGCCCAGGTGTCTGGGATCCTCCAGCAGCACGACGTGACCAGGACCCGCCAGGACCGTGTCCGGATCGGGCTGGACGGGGCGCCGAGCCACGGCGACGACCTGCCCGCGCGGCACCTCGTTCTGGAGGGCCTTGATGTCCACGACTTCGACCGGGATATGCACGTCGGGCGCGAGCCGCGCCTGGAGTTGCTCCACCTCGTCCAGTTCCGCGGTCCAGGCTCCGAGTATCTCGGCCCCGAAACGGATCGCGTGCTTGATCGCGTGAAAGCCCTCGAGAACCACGAGGCCCGGCGTTCGTCGCGCGCGGCTGAGGTCGGCGAGGTCCATCCCTGCGCAGATGATCGCTCACCCTGGCCCGGGGCATCACGCTCTCGGTTCGACGTGGAAGCAGCCGCGGTCACCGGCGGCGGCTACCGAGTGGTTCCACCGAGATTGAGCTCGACGCCATCGAGCTCGATCGACGAGGACGCGCTTGTGTACCGAATTCAGTTCCCTATGGTCGGAGCCGGCGACTAGGGCCCGTGCGTGTCAGAGTGGGGGGGTGTCCTCTGCAGACTCCATTGTGGTGCTCACCGGAGCGAACGGGTTCGTGGGGTCCCGGATCTGCGAGGCGTTGGCCGGGCGCGGCGCGCGCGTGCGGGCGATCGTCCGGCGCGCCGGCACGGCCCCCGGGCTCCCCGGGATCGCGGAGACGGTGGGGGACTTCGCCGATCCCGACTTCGCCGCCAGGGTGGTGTCCGGCGCCAGCTCGGTGCTCACGACCGTGCACCCGATGGGCAGCGACCGCGTCACCCAGCATCGCACCGCAGTCGAGGGCACGCCGCTCCTCGCCCGGGCCGCTGCCGCTGCGGGAGTGGCGCGGCTGATCCACATCTCGACCGCTGCGGTCTACGACCGCTCCCCGGGGGTCGGGGACGTCGATGAGTCCTCGGACCTGGTCGGCGACGATGCTGATGATTACGCGGTGACCAAGCGAGACGCCGATCTCGCCCTCGCCAGGGTCGACGGGATGACCAGGGTGCTCCTGCGCCCGCCGGCGATTCTGGGCCCAGGTCCGACCTCCGTGTGGAACACCCTGCGCCCGGCGACGATGCGCGAGGAGGCGGCGGCCCGCCGCGCCATCGCGGAGAAGACGTTTCCGTGGGTTCACGTTGCTGACCTCGCGTCGCTGGCCGCTGAGCTGGCCACCGGCCGAGTGCCCGACGCACTCGACCCCGCGAGCGGGCCGGTCGCGGGAGAGTGCGTCGCTCTGAATGTCGCGGCCGCCCGCGCCACCCAACGCGACTACTTCGAGGCCGTGACGGGCGCGCTCGGCGTGGATCCGGTCTGGGAGCAGGGGCCGGCCTGGACCGGACGGCTGCTCAGCGAGCGAGCCCACGGCTGGGGATGGACAGCGACCGTGGGCCTCGACCAGGCGCTGGGCGAGATCGTCACCGGGCTGAATACCGAACCGTGAACGCCTCGTGCATGCGTTTCACGCGCGCGGTGGTCAGCGGATGACGTTCTTGTTCATGTCGAAGCCGATCAGCTTGTGTCCGAGGAAGTCGAACTGCATCTCCACGGCGCCGTACCGCGCGGCCACGTCGGCGGCGCCTCGGGTCGTCGTGCAGTAGTCGCCGCCGTGGCACTGGAAGTGTGGATACCGGCCAAACACCCGGCGCACAGCCGTCTCGGTGCTCCCGTTGTACAGCGCGGCATGGATGCCCTTGATGGTGTGAAAGGCGTCATCCACCGAGAAGCTCGACACCCCGTCGTGGGGGCTGTTGGGCTCGAAGAACGCGGTGAGGTTCTGATCGCCGTCGACGCTGTAGATGTACTCGCCGGGCTCATCCCCGGCGCGAGCCGACTTCACAGGTTTGCCGAGCACGCGGCGGACATGCGCAGGGGTCCAGCCGAAGTGCACGCCGGCGACCGATGTGAACGGGACGACGGTGTGTGAGATCCCGCGCGCCAGCGCGGGAGTGGCGGTGAGCAGGAATGCTGTGGCCACCGCGAGGGAACCGGCGATTCGCTTGAGCATGGCCGTATGAAATCACGGTCTCCCCGTACGTGAGTTTCGGCGACACGGCCCACGAGAGCGCCGCGCGGCACCTGTACGAGTCGGCTGGATACCGAGCGACCCAGCGAGTCCCCGGGCCCGGGGGCGAGGAGACCATCATTTACGAGAGATCGCTCGGCGAGCCGGGATGAAGCTCGGCCACGCGTCGTGTCGGCACACGGGCGGCCGCCGCGCGAGCGCGCTGTTCACCCGCGCGAGCTGATGCCGGACCAACACCGACGGCGCCCGGCGACTCCGGGTAGGTTGCCTGTGCGGCGGGGTGCGCTACGCGGTCAGTGCCCCGCTTCGGCGCGCGAACTTCTGCCACTGCTCGCGCTGCGGTAAGCACTCCGGCACCGCCGTCCGGGCGGCGCTGGGGAGGTGCGGCGCGGTCCATATGCTCGAGGCGTCATGGCCCACGTCCCGCTGCACCGCAATCGTGAGTTCCGGCTGCTGTGGAGCGGGCAGACGATCTCCGAGCTGGGCTCGCAGCTCTCGCTGATCGCGTATCCGCTGCTCGTGCTGGCGGTCACGGGATCGCCGGCGAAGGCGGGCATCGTGGGGTTCGCCAAGACGGTGCCCTACGCCGTGCTCGCGCTTCCCGCCGGAGCGGTGGCCGATCGGGTGAACCGCAAGTGGCTGATGGTGGGGTGCGACGGCTTTCGGGCGCTGGCGCTGGCGACGATTCCGATCGCGTTGTGGGCCGGGAGCCTGCCTTTCGCGTTGATCGTCGCCGTCGCATTCATCGACGGCTCGGGGTTCGTGGTGTCCTACATCACCGAGCGCGGAGCGCTGCGCCAGCTGGTCCCCCATGAGCAGCTGCGCGAGGCCGTCGCGGGCAACGAGTCGCGGACGTTCGCCGCCATGCTCGCCGGACCGCCACTCGGCGGACTGCTGTTCGGGCTCGGGCGCGCTGTCCCGTTCCTGTGCGACGTCTTCTCCTACGCGGCATCGACCACGAGCATGCTGCTGATCAAGACCGACTTCCAGGAGACCCGCGAGGGCGTCGACCCCGGACAGGTCCGGGACGGCCTGCGTTGGATCTGGCAGCGGCCGTTCTTCAGAACCTGCGCGCTGCTGTTCGCCGGGAGCAACCCCGTGTTCACCGCGCTCTACCTGCTCGTCGTGGTGCTCGCCAAGCGTGACGGGGCGTCCGCCGCGCTGGTTGGCGTCATGCTCGGCATCGCGGCCGGGGGCGGTCTGGCCGGGGCGGTGATCGCGCCGGTCATGCAGCGCCGGCTTTCTCCGCGGATGGTGCTCATCGCGGAGACGTGGCTGCTCGCCCTCGCCCTTCCGGCGCTCCTCATCGCCCACAGCGCGATCCTGTTGGGCGTGATCGTCGCCGTCGGCGAACTGGTGACCCCGGTGACGAACTCGATCGTCGTCGGCTTCCGCGTCGCGCTCGCGCCCGACGCGCGCCAGGGCCGCGTCCAGGCCGCCTCGACCCTGCTCGCGTTCAGTGCCGGCTGGGTCGGGCCACTGTTCGTGGGGTTCATGATCGAGAACGCGGGGACGACAGCGACCGTCCTCACCCTCACCGGCTGGGCCGTGCTGCTCGCCGTCGTCGCGTCCGCCTCTCGGGCGTTCCGCCATCCGCCTCGGCTCGACACGCCGATCGTGGTGCCCGCGGTCGTGGCCTAGTGGTGTGACTGGTGGACGTTGCCTGTCACGCCACTAGTCGTCCCGTCGTCGTTGAGGAGGAGCGCGAGTACAGCAGCCCCACGATCGGTTCTCCGACCACGCGCTCGCCCGGTCAACGTCACTGCGGAGCACTCGCCGGTCGCCCATTCAGCGGCTGTGCGCCACCACCCGGGCGCTCTACTCGAGGGCCCTCGAGTAGCTCCACGCGCTCAGAGGGACCGGTGACCCGCCGGCATCTCTTACGCTGACCCCCATGACCCGCCCGCGCGTCGACTACGACGACCTGGGGTTGACCTACAACCGGTTTCGCGGCGCCGACCCGCGTCTGGCGGCTCGCATCCACGCGGCGCTGGGCAACGCCCGGACGGTGGTCAACGTCGGTGCGGGCACCGGCGCCTACGAGCCCCCGGACCGCTGGGTGCTCGCGGTCGAGCCAAGCGCGACGATGCGCGCGCAGCGCCGTCCCGACGCGGCGCCGGTCATCGACGCCTGTGCCGAGGCGCTGCCCCTCGATGATGACGCCGTCGACGCGGCGATGGCGTGCGCGACGATCCACCATTGGCAGCCGGTGGCGGCGGGGCTCGCGGAGATGCGCCGAGTCGCCCGCGGACCCGTGGTCATCTTCACGCTGGAGCTCGCGTGCGTGCCGGAGTGGCAGCACGAGTACCTCGCGGAGGGCATCGCGAGCCAGCGCGCGCTGTTTCCCACGATCGAGGAGGTCGCAGAGGCCCTCGGGGGCGACGTACGGGTGGAGACGATCCCCACGCCAGGGGATTGCCAGGACGGCTTCTTCGAGGCCTACTGGCGCCGGCCGGAGGCGTTGCTGGACCCGGCGGTGCGGGCTTCGCAGTCCATGTGGTCGGCGGTCGACCGCGACACCGAGCGCACGATGGTCGAGCGCCTCGCCGACGGTCTCGCGTCCGGTCGCTGGGACGCCGAATACGGACATCTGCGCGCGCAGGACGACTACGCAGGCTCGGTCCGCCTCATCGTGGCGACCTGACCCTCCCGCGAGCCGGCGACCCTGGCGAGCGGCGGTCCGGCGCGTGACTCACCACCATTGCGTGTGGGTGTCATCCGGTGACAGTTCGAGTGAGTCCGCGGAGCGCCTCTCGCTCGAGATCGACCATCCCCTTGTCGTGGGCGTAGGCGGCGAGCGTCGCGTCGAAGAACATGGCGAGCACTCGAGCCCGCGCGAGGGTGGCGTCGCTCAGCGGACCGTACGCGGTCCGAAACGCGCCGCGCGCCGCGCCGTCGAACAGGCTCCAGTAGAGCGGAAGGTCGACGGAGCGCGGCGCTCGGCACATATCTCCCCAGTCGATGACCCCGGCGAGCCCACCCGACTCCGAGACGAGCGCGTGACGGAGGTTCAGGTCACCGTGAACCAGGACCGGATCGGCGTCCGGCGGGAGGCTCTCGGCCGCCGCCAGCACCTCCTCCACCTGGTCCTCGCCGTCCCACCGGGAGGCGAGTGTTCCAGAACCGCGCGCGTCCGGGGAATGCGGGCCGCCATGTCGGCGCGCCCCATTGGGTCGAAGGCGAGCGATGTCGCGAGCGACGGCCGGAGACCGTGCAACCGGCCGAGGAAGTGCCCGAGCTCGGCGGCGAGCCGGTCGCGTCGGTCGTCGGCGAGATCGGCGCGGGCGATCTCCGCTCCGGCGATGAGCCGGCTCCCGAACCACGGCCACGGATAGCCGGTGCCAGGCGCGCCCGGGTACGCGGCGTCGGGGATCGGCGCCGGCAGCCGGGTGGCGAGCTCGGGCAGCATCGCCATCTCGCGTTCGACTCCCGGGATCGCGATCTGCCGTCGGGGGAAGCGAAACGCGATGGCCTCCCCGGGCGCCCATACCGTGTTGTCCCAACCTTCGCCCACGCGCCGCAGGCGGTTGACGTCGAGGTGTGGGAAGCGGCCCGCGATGAGCGTCCGCGCGAGACTCTTGCCGACCTCGATCTCGAAATCCCACTCGGGCACGCCGCTATCTTGGCGCGCCCCCGGGCACGTCGCCGCCGCGCCAACGGAGGGTCCGCCCCGGCCTGCGGCAGCGGTGGGGGGGGGGGGGGGGGGGGGGGGGCGGGCGCG
>CAXTTD010000037.1:9371-14201 GCA_964246945.1 uncultured Solirubrobacteraceae bacterium
CCCCCCACGGGGGGGCCCCCCCCGCCCGGCGGCGGGGGGGGCCCGGGGCCCCCCCGGCCCCCGTCACGAGGTTCACCGCCCTACAGGGTCTGGACGTTGGCAGCGGCAGGTCCCTTCGGACCCTGCTCCGCCTCGTAGCTGACCTTGGCGCCCTCGGCCAGCGACTTGAAGCCGCTGCCCTGGATCGCCGAGTGATGGACGAACAGGTCCTTGCCCGCCTCGTCCGGGGTGATGAACCCGAACCCCTTGTCGTCGCTGAACCACTTCACGGTTCCTGTCGGCATATGTGATGTTGCTCCGGTACGGTGCACCGCGAAACGCGGTGGAAACTCAAGAGCAACGACTGCGACGCGCGGGGCACTTCGATCAACGGCGCGAGCGGTTGCCCGGCCTGAAGTCAGAGACTGTAGGCGGTCTGCGCGCCGATTGCACCCTCGGCGCGCATTCCGAAGCCGAGACGGCCTCCGGTGACTAAGTCCGACCGGCTGTTTCACATCGCGCTGCGGGCCGACTGGGACGCGGCCCGCGAGCCTGGCGCCTACCGCGTCTCCACCCTCGGCCGGCGGCTCGAGGAGGTCGGCTTCATCCATCTGTCCTTCGTCCATCAGGTCGCCTCGGTCGCGAACGCGTTCTACCGCGGCCGGAGTGACCTCCTCCTGCTCGAGCTCGCGCCGGACCGGCTCGCTGGGCCGGTGCGGGTGGAGGCGGTGCCGGGCGCCGCCGAGCACTTTCCCCACCTCTACGGTGAGATCCCCACGGGCGCCGTGGTGGCGCAGCACCCGCTCGTGCCGCGCCGCGACGGGTCATTCGCAGCGCTCCGGTGAGCCCTCATCTCGCCGCGCGCCGCTGGTTCCAGGCGAGGCCGGTAGCGGCGAGCAGCGCGAGCGCCGCAGTGGCGGTCAGCCACGCGAATACGCCGTGGAACGCGGCGAGGTCGACCGGCCGATGCGCCTCGAGGATCACCACGAACAGCGCGCTGCCGAGCGAGCCGCCGATCCGCTGCAGGATGTTCGCCTGCACGGTCGCGTCGGCGAGCTTCTTGGTCTTCACGGCGGCGAACGCCGAGGACATGGCGGGCAGCCCGGCGAGACTCACCCCCACCCCCCGAACGAACTGCAGCGCCTCGACCAGGCCGAGCCCGGCATGGCTCCCGAGGAACATGAACGGAGCGGTCGCTCCGATTGTCACGCTGAGGCCGATCGTCGCGGTGAGGCCCCCGCCGATGCGGTCGGTGAGTACGCCGCCGGCTCGGAGGGAGAGGGCCGCGCCGCCGCCGTAGGCGAGCAGCAGCAGGCCGGTGTTCACCACGCTCTCGCCGCGCAGCAGCTCGTAGTAGAGCGGCAGCACGATGAGCCCGCCGAACAGGCTCGCCCCGCAGAACAGCACCGAGATCTGAGCCGCGGCGTAGGTGCGATCTCCGAACAGCCGCAGGTCGAGAATGGTCGCGGCACCGCTGCGCCGTCGCGCGTGGAGTGCGTATCCGATGAGCGCGAGGATGCCGAGCGGCAGGGTGGCGAGCACGGAGGTCCCACTCACGGAGCGTTGCTGGGAGGCGGCGATGATCCCGTAGGTGACGAGCGGCAGCCCGGCAACGAGCAGGACGAGCCCGCGTACATCGAGCGGCCCGGCCGGCTCGCCGCCGCCCCGGGGCACAATGCGGGCGCCGAGGATGAGCGCGACGATCCCACCGGCACGTTGACGAGGAACAGCCAGTGCCAGGAGAGGTTCTCGATGAGCAGCCCGCCGATCGTGGGGCCGATGGCGGGGGCGAGGACGACGGCGATGCCCGCGGTGTTCATCACCCGTCCCATCCGTCCAGGGCCCGCGGCGCGTCCGAGCACCGTCTGCCCGGCGGGCACCAGCAGCCCGCCGGCCGCGCCCTGGAGGACGCGCGCGACGATCAGCGCCGGCAGGCTCGGCGCGAGCGCGCACAGCCCGGAGAGCACGGTGAACGCGGCGAGCGCGATCAGCCACAGGCGACCGGCACCGATCCGTCGCCCGAGCCAGCCGCACACGGGCAGCACGGCAGCGAGCGCGACCAGGTAGCCGCTGCTCACCCACTGCGCGGAGGTGAGCGAGCCATGGAGGTCGTGGGCAATCGTGGCCAAGCCGACAGTCATCAGCGAGGTGTCGAGCCCGGCCATGAAGGCGCCGAACACGATCACGTACGCGAGGCGCCACACCTCCGGGGGGATGCTCGGTGATCGGGTGACTGCGGCCATACGGTTCTCCTTGAAGGTGGGAACTACCAACAGTAGAATATACCTACTATTAGCACATCCCGCGGCCTCGCTACGCTGGGCTCCGTGGATGACGGACCTCCCGCCGAGAAACCCGCCGGCATCCTGCGCTGGCCCTCCTACGTGGTCGGTGAGCTCTCGCGCCAGGGGCGCAGCGCGATTGAGTCGGCGCTCGCCGAGGACGGTCTGTCGTTGCGCGGCTACTTCGCGCTCGTGTGCATCGAGGAGCTCGCGGGCGCCTCTCAGCAGCAGCTCGCCGATCGCATCCGCATGGACCGCAGCGACCTGGTCAAACTGCTCGACCAGCTCGAGGGTCAGCAGTTCGTGCTGCGCAAGCGCGACCCGGCCGATCGCCGCCGCCACGTCCTGTCGCTTACCGCCGCCGGTCGCACCGCGCTCGAGCGCGGCAACCGCACGAGCCGGCGGATCACCGATGAGTTCTTCGCGGGGCTCACCCCGGCCGAGCTCCGGACCTTGCACGGGCTGGCGCTGAAGGCGCTCGGGGAGGACCCGGGCCTTGCTGGCCCCTGAGTCCGCCGGGCGGCCGCGGGGGCGGCGGGGACCGGCGGGGGCCGGCCGGGCCCTGTGGGCCGGCGGGGGGCGCGGTTGGTCACCTGCTTGGCCGACACGATGTTCCCCGACACCGGGCGGGCGGTCGTCACGCTCCTCGAGCGTCTCGGGATGCGGGTGGAATTCCCCCGCGCCCAGACGTGCTGCGGCCAGATGCACGTGAACAACGGTTACGGCGGGGAGGCGATTCCGCTGGTGCGACGCTTCGTGCGGGCGTTCGCCGACGCCGAGGTCGTGGTCGCGCCGTCGGCGTCGTGCGTGGCCACCGTGCGCCACGAGTACCCGCGTCTCGTCGCGGAGGCCGGGGACCCCGCCCTGCAGCGCGAGGTCGATGCGCTCGTCCCGCGGGTGCTCGAGCTCTCCGAGCTGCTCGTCGACCGCCTCGGGGTGGACGACGTCGGGGCGGTGTTCCCGCACGCGGTCACCTACCACCCGACCTGCCATTCGCTGCGCTCGTTGCGGGTCGGCGAGCGCCCGCTCACCCTGCTGCGCTGCGTCGAGCATCTCGAGCTGCGCGAGCTCCCCCGGGCCGCCGAGTGCTGCGGCTTCGGTGGCACGTTCGCGGTGAAGAACGCGGAGACCTCGCTGGCGATCGCCGCCGACAAGGTGGCGGCGATCCGCGAGACCGGTGCCGAGTACTGCGTGAGTGCCGACGCGTCGTGCCTCATGCACATCGGCGGAGCCCTGTCCCGGGCTCGCGCGGCCCCGCGCACGATGCACCTCGCCGAGGTGCTCGCCCACACCGGACCGTGACCGACACCATCCACACCGGATCGTGACCAAGACCGTCCACACCCCGCCGCACGGCAGCGACCGGCCGTTCCCCGCCGCCGCCCACGACGCGCTCGCTGATGCGCAGCTGCGGGCGAACCTGCGTCACGTCACCCACGCGATCCGCGACAAGCGCGCCGGTGCGGTCGCCGAGCTGCCCGACTGGGAGGCGCTGCGCGAGGCGGGCCGGGCGATCAAGGCGGCGACGATGCGCGACCTCGACGCGCACCTCATCCAGCTCGAGGCGACGGTGAGCGCCGCCGGTGGGACCCTGCACTGGGCCCGCGACGGCCCCGAGGCCAACCGGATCGTCGGCGACATCGTCGCCGGCCACGGCGTGCGCGAGGTGGTGAAGGCGAAGTCGCTCACCACCGAGGAGACGGGTCTCAACGAGGCCCTCGCCGCCCGCGGCATCCACGCGGCGGAGACCGACCTCGCGCAGCTCATTATCCAGCTCGGGAGAGACGCGCCCTCGCACGTGCTCGTCCCCGCCATCCACAAGAACCGGACCCAGATCCGCGACCTGTTCCGCGAGGCGCTGCCCGAGGCGGCGGCCGACCTCTCCGACGACCCGGCGGCGCTCGCCGAGGTCGCGCGCCGTCACCTGCGGGCGCGGTTCCTGAAGGCCCGCGTGGGGATCAGTGGCGCGAACTTCGCGGTCGCGGAGACCGGCACGGTCGCGCTCGTCGAGTCCGAGGGCAACGCCCGGATGTGCACGACGCTGCCCGAGGTGGTGATCTCGGTGATGGGGATCGAGAAGGTCATTCCCACCTGGCGCGATCTCGAGGTCTACCTGCAGCTGCTGCCCCGCTCCTCGACCGCGGAGCGGATGAACCCCTACACCTCGCTGTGGACCGGCGTGAGCGACGGCGAGGGCCCGGGCGAGTTCCACCTGGTGCTTGTCGACAACGGCCGCACCACCGTGCTCGCCGACGAGGTCGGTCGCCAGGCGCTGCACTGCATCCGCTGCTCAGCGTGTCTCAACGTGTGCCCGGTCTACGAGCGGACCGGCGGCCACGCCTACGAGTCGACCTATCCGGGCCCGATCGGCGCCATCCTCACTCCGCTGCAGAGCGACCTGCATCAGGGCAGCTCACTGCCCTACGCCTCGAGCCTGTGCGGCGCCTGCTACGAGGTGTGCCCGGTGAAGATCGACATCCCCCGGGTGCTCGTGCACCTGCGGGGACGGGTGGTGCAGTCCGGGACCGAGCGGGGCGAGCGGGCCGTGATGGCGGCCCTCGCCCAGCTC